>NZ_JAVBIN010000016.1:0-74575 GCF_032989665.1 Morganella sp. BCCO 40_0007
GCGGTAGTTCAGTTGGTTAGAATACCTGCCTGTCACGCAGGGGGTCGCGGGTTCGAGTCCCGTCCGTTCCGCCAACAAACATTAACCCCGATAGGAAACTATCGGGGTTTTGTTTTTTGTATGAAATAAATTCACCTTGCTGTTTTTTCCTCGACTGCCTCGCTCTTTTTCGTTATTTTTAGATGTCCGGATGTCTAAAATAACAAGGAGAGCCCGCCGCTATGCCAATCCGTATCCCTGATGAACTTCCTGCTGTTACCGATCTGCGTGATGAAAATATCTTTGTGATGACATCATCACGGGCACAATTTCAGGATATACGGCCGCTGAAGGTCCTGTTTTTAAATCTGATGCCTAAAAAGATTGAAACAGAACTGCAATTTCTGCGTTTGCTCTCCAATACACCGCTTCAGGTTGATATTCAGTTACTGCGTATCAGTCATCATGAGTCAAAAAATACACCAAGGGCGCACCTGGATGCCTTCTATTGTGATTTTGATAAGATAAAAGAGCAGAATTTTGATGGTCTGGTGATTACCGGCGCACCACTCGGTCTGGTTGAATTTCAGGATGTGGATTACTGGCCGGAGCTGGATGAAATTATCCGCTGGTCGCAGACGCACGTCACATCAACACTCTTTGTCTGCTGGGCGGTGCAGGCAGGGCTGAATACGCTTTACAATATCCCCAAACAAACGCTGCCGGAAAAAATCTCCGGCGTGTATACCCACAAGACACTGATGCCGCATGCTTTACTGACCCGCGGTTTTGACGGGCAGTTTTCCGCTCCGCACTCGCGCTACGCGGCATTCCCTGAAGCCATGATCCGTGAAAATACTGATCTTGAGATCTTAGCTGCTTCTGAAGAAGCCGGAGCCTATCTGTTTGCCAGTAAAGATAAGCGTCAGGTCTATGTGACCGGACATGCAGAGTATGACGCGGATACGCTGGCAGGAGAATATCAGCGTGATTCGGATGCCGGATTAGACCCTGCTGTCCCGGTGAATTATTTTCCGGATAACGATCCGTCGAAAACGCCGGTATCCAGCTGGCGCGGACATGGCCATCTGCTTTATGCTAACTGGCTGAACTATTGTGTTTATCAGATAACACCGTTTGATCTGAGCATCATGAACCCGACAGCGGACTGATAAAAAAAGCCACCGCGGACGGTGGCAAAAGGCAGACTTAATGCATGGTGTCTTTATGCTGCGGCACCGGCAACAGCCTGTGCTGCCAGTGTGGTAATACGATCATAGTCACCGTCACGGAGTGCATCCTCCGGCACCAGCCATGAACCGCCGACACAGGAAACACTGCTGAGAGCAAGATAATCCCGGTAGTTATTCAGGGAAATCCCGCCGGTCGGGCAGAAACGGATATCCGGGAAAGGACCGGAGATGGCTTTCAGTGCTTTCACACCACCATTTGCTTCTGCCGGGAAGAATTTAAAGTTTGTCAGTCCGTGAGCCATACCAGCCATCAGTTCAGAAACAGTGGCGATCCCCGGGATCAGCGGGACAGAGCCCTGATCGGCTGCCTGTAACAGTGATTCTGTCAGACCCGGGCTGATAGCAAACTGTGCACCGGCATCAGTCACAGCTTTCAGTTGTTCCGGATTAATCACGGTGCCGGCACCGACAATCGCCTCCGGTACTTCTTCTGCAATGGCGCGGATTGCTTCTATTGCGCACTCAGTACGCAGTGTGACTTCCAGCACACGGATTCCGCCCGCGACCAGTGCACGGGCCAGCGGGACTGCCTGATGCAGTTCACGGATAACAATGACAGGCACAACCGGCCCTGCATTTAAAACGGATTGCGCATCTAATTTCTGATCATTCATCGCCATTCTCACCTTTATAAAAACGAATACAGCAGGCACCTTCTTCCGCACCTGAGAGTTGCGTGCGTAACGCACTGAATAGTTCACGACCGGAGCCGTCCCGCTCTGCACTGAGGTCAGGGATGATACTCTGACGTTCCGTCAGAACGGCCTCATCAACAAGCAGTGTCAGCTCACCGGTCTGTCCGTTCACCCGGATCATATCGCCGTCACGGACTTTGGTCAGCAGCCCGCCGGTGTATGCCTCCGGAGTAACGTGGATAGCGGAAGGCACCTTGCCGGATGCACCGGATAAACGACCGTCGGTGACCAGTGCCACGCGGTAGCCTTTATCCATCAGCACACCCAGCGGCGGCATCAGTTTGTGAAGTTCCGGCATGCCGTTAGCCTGCGGCCCCTGAAAACGCACCACCACAATACAATCTTTGTTCAGTTTTCCGGCCTCAAAGGCGGGCACGATATCATGCTGACTGTTGAACACGATGGCCGGTGCCTCAATAATCTGGTTCTCCGCAGGTACTGCTGACGTCTTCATCACCGCACGTCCGAGATTTCCGGTCAGCACTTTGGTGCCGCCGTGAGAGGAGAACGGTGTATTTCCGGATGCAATCACGCTGTCATCAAGAGAGCTGAGTGCTCCCTCCCGCCATTTCAGTTCACCGTTATCCAGCCATGGCTCCTGTGTATAGCGCGATAAGCCGAAACCGGCGACCGTATGCACATCTTCATGCAGCAGCCCCAGGCTGAGCAGTTCACGGATAATCAGCTGTAACCCGCCGGCGGCATGGAACTGGTTGATATCTGCGGGTCCGTTCGGATAGATGCGGCTGAGCAGCGGAATAATATCGGACAGCTCAGAAAAATCATCCCAGTTGATGATGATACCTGCGGCAGCGGCCATGGCGATAAGATGCATGGTGAGGTTAGTCGAACCACCGGTGGCCAGCAAACCGACAATGCCGTTCACAATGACTTTCTCATCCACCAGTTGCCCGACCGGCAGGTAATTGCCGCTGTTTTCGGTAAAGCGGACCACCTGGCGGGCTGCGGCATCTGTCAGAGCAGTGCGCAGTGGTGTATCAGGATGGACAAAAGACGCTCCCGGCAAATGCAGCCCCATGATTTCCATCACCATCTGGTTGGAATTCGCGGTACCGTAAAAGGTACAGGTTCCGGCAGCATGATAAGACGCGGCCTCTGCATCCAGTAATGCGCGGCGATCAACTTTCCCTTCAGCAAATAACTGACGGACATGTACTTTTTCTTTATTTGGCAGGCCGCTGGTCATTGGCCCCGCCGGAATAAAAATTGATGGCAGGTGTCCGAAAGAGAGTGCCGCCATCATCATCCCGGGAACGATTTTATCGCAGATCCCGAGGTAGAGCGCACCATCAAACATATTATGAGAAAGCCCGACCGCGGCTGACATTGCAATAACATCGCGGCTCAGCAGAGATAATTCCATACCATCCTGCCCCTGGGTCACGCCGTCACACATGGCCGGAACGCCTCCGGCAACCTGGCCGATGGCACCTACGCTGTGCAGTGCCGCTTTAATCTGTTCAGGATAGTATTCATAAGGCTTATGGGCCGACAACATATCATTGTAAGCCGTAATAATCGCAATATCGTTATGCGCCATATTACGCAACTGCTGTTTCTCATCCGGCTGGCAGGCGGCAAAACCGTGAGCCAGGTTACCGCAGGCCAGCTGAGCGCGATGAACGGTTTTACTGCGTGCGGCGCTGATTTTTTCAAGATACCGGGCGCGGGATACACGGGAGCGCGCTGCAATGCGGGCGGTAATGTCTGAAAGTCGCGGATGAACCGGCGGGTACGCAGAATGTGTCATAGTCATAGCTCCGTGCTGATAATCGGCCTGTTGCAGTATCAAAATCTTATTTTGTTACCGGTAACATTGGCATAGATCAGCCGCGGATTGCAACTTTTATGAGCAATTCTCTTTCCTGAATATGATCCACCTCAAATTTAGCTGAAACGAGAAAGCTTTCGGTGCGGATCGAATAATCAGAAAAAGAGGGTTGAGTACCAGTGCGGATCACATCAACATGAAAAACGCTCAGGTTGCGCTTTAATGCACTCAGGGAAAGTTGTGGTAGTATAGACGTTCAGACGGCTATTTAAACAGGCATTGTAGAGCGGAGTCAGATAAATGGATAATAAAATCAGTGTATTAAAAGAAGCGCTTAATCAACGGATTTTGATTCTTGATGGTGCAATGGGAACAATGATCCAGCGCTATGCACTGAATGAAAAGGAATATCGCGGTGAGCGTTTCGCTGACTGGCCGGTCGATCTGAAGGGAAATAACGACCTGTTATCCATTACTCAGCCGGCGATTATCCGTGAAATTCATCATGCCTATCTGGAAGCTGGTGCGGATATTATTGAAACCAACAGCTTTAACTCCACGGTCATTTCCATGGCGGATTATCAGATGGAATCACTGTCTGATGAAATTAATGAGGCTGCAGCAAAACTGGCGCGTGAGTGTGCTGATGAGTGGACACGCAAAACACCGGAAAAACCCCGCTATGTGGCCGGAATTCTGGGGCCGACCAACCGGACAGCATCTATTTCCCCTGATGTGAATGATCCTGCTTACCGCAATGTCTCTTATGACGCACTGGTTGAGGCTTACCGCAGCTCCGTGCGGGCATTGATCCGTGGTGGTGCGGATATCATTATGATCGAAACTATTTTCGATACGCTGAATGCCAAGGCGGCGATTTATGCCGTCGAAACTGAATTTGAGGCGCTGGGTGTTAAATTACCGGTCATGCTCTCCGGCACCATCACGGATGCCTCCGGCCGGACACTGACCGGCCAGACGACCGAAGCCTTTTATAACTCCATGCGCCACATCCGCCCGATCTCTTTCGGGCTGAACTGTGCCCTCGGGCCTGCTGAACTGCGTCAGTATGTCGCGGAGCTGTCCCGTGTGGCAGATTGCTGTGTCAGCACCCATCCGAACGCCGGCCTGCCGAATGCGTTCGGCGGTTATGATCTGGATGCGGCCAATATGGCGGATTATATCCGCGAGTGGGCGCAATCCGGTTTGCTGAATATTGTCGGCGGCTGCTGTGGTACCACGCCGGATCATATCCGCGCGATAGCTCAGGCCGTGGCGGATATTCCGCCGCGTGTCATTCCTGAACGCCCGGTCGCCTGCCGTCTGGCGGGGCTGGAGCCGCTGACCATCGACGAAAACTCCCTGTTCGTCAACGTGGGGGAGAGAACCAATATCACCGGCTCAGCCCGGTTTAAACGGCTGATTAAAGAGGGTAATTACCAGGAGGCGCTTGATATTGCCCGCAACCAGGTGGAAAACGGCGCCCAGATCATTGATATCAATATGGATGAGGGCATGCTGGATTCACAGGCCGCCATGGTGCGCTTCCTGAATATGATATCCGGTGAGCCGGATATCGCCCGCGTACCCATTATGATTGACTCCTCAAAATGGGAGGTGATCGAAGCCGGGCTGAAATGCATCCAGGGTAAAGGTATTGTGAACTCGATTTCCCTGAAGGAGGGAGAGGCTGCCTTTATCGATCATGCCAAAAAAGTGCTGCGTTACGGCGCTGCCGTGATTGTGATGGCCTTCGATGAAACCGGCCAGGCGGATACCCGGCAGCGCAAGACAGAAATCTGTCAGCGGGCTTACCGTATCCTGACCGAACAGGTGGGTTTCCCGCCGGAAGATATTATTTTTGATCCGAATATTTTTGCTGTCGCAACCGGGATTGCGGAACATAACAACTATGCGGTTGATTTTATTGAAGCCTGTAAGGATATTAAGGCGACACTCCCGCATGCGCTGATCTCCGGCGGGGTATCTAACGTCTCTTTCTCATTCCGGGGAAATGATCCGGTACGCGAAGCCATTCACGCTGTTTTCCTCTATTACGCCATCCGTAACGGTATGGATATGGGAATTGTGAATGCCGGGCAACTGGCCATTTATGATGATTTGCCGTCGGTACTGCGTGATGCGGTGGAGGATGTCATTCTGAACCGGCGTGAGGATGCCACAGACCGGCTGCTGGTGCTGGCGGAAGAATATCGCGGCAGCAAAGGGGAAAATGATCAGCAGCAGCTCGCGGAATGGCGGGGCTGGGATGTTGAAAAGCGTCTGGAATACGCACTGGTAAAAGGGATCACCGAATTTATTATTGAAGATACCGAAGCGGCACGTTTGCGTGCGGATATCCCGATTGAAGTGATCGAAGGCCCGCTGATGAACGGTATGAATGTGGTCGGAGACCTGTTCAGCGAGGGTAAAATGTTTCTGCCGCAGGTGGTGAAATCCGCGCGGGTAATGAAACAGGCGGTGGCGTATCTGGAACCCTATATTCAGGCTGCGAAAGCCAGCGGCACCAGTGCCGGGAAAGTCCTGCTGGCGACAGTCAAAGGCGATGTGCATGATATCGGCAAGAATATTGTCGGTGTGGTGCTGCAATGTAATAACTATGAAATTATTGATCTCGGGGTGATGGTACCCTGTGAAACTATCCTGCGGACAGCGATTGAGGAAAAAGTGGATATTATCGGGCTGTCCGGGCTTATCACGCCATCGCTGGATGAAATGGTGCATGTGGCCAAAGAGATGGAACGGCAGGGGTTTTCTCTGCCGCTGCTGATCGGCGGTGCCACCACATCCAAAGCACATACGGCAGTGAAAATTGAACCGAACTACAGCGGGCCGGTGACGTATGTACAAAATGCATCGCGGACGGTCGGGGTGGTGGCGGCATTACTGTCAGATAAGCAGCGGGATGAATTTGTCGCCCGCACCCGCAAAGAATATGAGGTTGTCCGCGACCAGTTTGCCCGCCGTCAGCCGCGTTCAGCCCCGGTGACACTCGCACAGGCGCGGGCAAACGCCTTTACACCTGATTGGGATAACTACACACCGCCGCGCCCGGCGTTTACCGGGGTGAAAACAGTCAGCGCACCGATTTCGGTATTGCGCCGTTATATTGACTGGACACCTTTCTTTATGACCTGGTCGCTGGCCGGTAAATACCCGCGCATTCTGGAAGATGATGTTGTCGGTGAAGAGGCCCGCCGCCTATTTAAGGATGCAAATGCGATGCTGGATGAGCTGGATAAAACCGGTACGCTGACACCGCGCGGTGTGGCCGGTATCTTCCCGGCTAACCGGATCGGTGATGATATTGCGGTTTACCGTGATGAATCCCGTGAAGAAATCCTGTTATACAGTCATCACCTGCGTCAGCAGACACAGAAAAAAGATAATTTCCCGAATGCCTGTCTGGCGGATTTTGTCGCCCCGCCGGGTATTCCGGATTATCTCGGGGCATTCGCGGTCACCGGCGGGCTTGAGGAGGATACTCTGGCTGCACAGTTTGAGGCGAAACATGATGATTACAATAAAATCATGGTAAAAGCACTTTCTGACCGGCTGGCGGAAGGCTTTGCGGAGTATCTGCATGAACAGGTGCGCAAAACGGTCTGGGGCTACAGCCCGGATGAAGACCTGGATAATGATTTGCTGATCCGTGAAAACTATCAGGGTATCCGCCCGGCGCCGGGTTATCCTGCCTGTCCGGAACATACGGAGAAAAGCAAAATCTGGGAATTGCTGGATGTGGAAAGCCATACCGGTATGCGTCTGACAGAATCCTATGCCATGTGGCCGGGGGCATCGGTCTCCGGCTGGTATTTCAGTCATCCTCAGAGCCGCTATTTTGCAGTGGCTCAGATTCAGAAAGATCAGATGGAGGATTATGCCGCCCGTAAAGGCATGCCGGTGAAAGAGCTTGAGCGCTGGCTGGCACCCAATCTGGGGTATGACCCGGAAGACTGAGTGCCACGGTATAATCATTTTTATCCCGGCCACATTAACCGGCTGGGCTTTTGTCTTCAATTATCATCTGATGTGACAGCCCGCTCTTGTCATTGTTTTTTTCATCCCCATTTATAGAGAAGCAATTATCCCGTACTATGGCTGTCAACAGCCGTGACCGGGCATATCCGATTCAGTCATAAAAGGGAGTGATGAGACAATGTACCGTTTCTATATTCAGGATACTTTACCTGCCGGGTGCCTGCCCGCGTATTCGCTGCCGAAAGCAGATCAGCCTCATTATTATGAGTTGGACGAGAGTATTCTCAATGCTGCACTGAATATCATGCAGATCACCGATGTGCTGGATACCGACAACATACCGGATGATGACTGTTTTAACCGTATCTGGCTGAAAAGCGAACTGACTCCCGCCCGGGCATCAGAAGTGTATCACTTCTTATATCAGCAGCAATTGCCGGAACCGGTACCGTCACCGGATGAAATCGCCGCATTTAAACAGGCGAGAGCGGATGAGCTGGCATTACTGAGCCGGCGCAGCCCGAAAGAGGGATATGTGCCTGTCCACAAATTTGCCACACAGGATGCCTGGCGGATCATGCCGGAAGAATGTCTTATTATTGCCGGTGTTCTGACTGATCACATGCTGGAAGATAATAACCTGGTGGTCAATAACATCGCATCACTGTGTAAGATCAGTCACAAAACACTGGAGTATGCGCTGAGAGGCTGGCGGGAATTTAATTTATTCGCAGCAAAACATGGCGGATATCAGGTTTGCTGATGGTCTGGTCATATTTCAGGCAAAGTAACCAGTCAGACAGATGATGTTACTTTGTGTCATCAGCAAATAAAATTAATTCATCGGGAAGTAATAATACATAGATAGTAATCGTAATCAGCATAATTAATTCCCGCCACTATTGATTAAAAATATTTATGTTGTTTTTGTGGCGACATTAATTTTGTTAATGTTAAAACCCGGGATACACCGTATAATTTTTTGTGAGGGGCAGAGATAATACTGATAAATAATTCATTGTTATTTATGTTTTCTCCCATGATCGTCTTACTCTTCTTTATATGCAGGAGCGCTCAACATTGTGATACAGCGGACAGTATACGGTATGTAAGTACCCGTCCTTGTGTTTCATGTTGACCCCCGTTTCGTGTGATTTGATCGCCTGACGCTGACCGCGTCAGGCGTTTTTTTTATCCGCAATGAAAAGCGCTCAGAACAGATCGCGGTGAAGCGCGCGGATGATGTTTTCGGCATCATTACCCGGAACCAGCAGACACATGTTGTGTCCGCTTGCACCATAACTGATCATGCGGATGTTAAACGGCTCAAGGGCGCTGAAAATCGTTTTACCCAGCCCGTGTGCACGGGTCAGCTCATTACCGATAACGGCGACCAGTGCCAGATCCTGCTCCACTTCTATGCGGCACAGGGCTGATAACTCAGCGGTCAGTTCATCACTGAGCAATGTACCGTTGGTGTGTGTGGAACCGACGGTATCCAGCGTCAGGGCAATGCTGACTTCTGATGTGGTAATGACATCCACGGAAATATTATGGCGGGAGAGGATAGTAAAAATTTCCGCCAGAAAGCCGCGGGCATGCAGCATTTTCAGGCTGTGCAGTGTCAGCAGAGTCTGCTGGCGGCGTAATGTCAGGGCACGGAACAGCGGCGGGTTCGGATCATTGTCACACACCAGGGTGCCGCCCGCGCCACTCTCTTTGCTGGAGCCGACAAACACCGGGATACCGCTGCGCACAGCAGGCAGCAGCGTGGCCGGATGCAGAATTTTCGCCCCGAAGTTCGCCATTTCCGCCGCTTCATCAAAGGTAATATGATCAATCGGATAAGCGTCCGGCACAATGCGCGGGTCTGTTGTGTAGATCCCCGGCACATCTGTCCAGATATCCACACGCTGGCAACCGAGAGCCTCTGCCAGCAGTGCCGCCGTGTAATCACTGCCGCCGCGTCCGAGTGTGGTGGTGCGCCCGGTTGCTTCACGACCGATAAATCCCTGTGTGATCACCGTGCCCTGTGACAGACGCGGGGCAAGCAGCTGATCACAGCGCGTGCGCAGCACTTCGGTATCCGGCTCTGCCCGGCCGAAACAGTCATCTGTCTGCATGACCTCACGGACATCAAACCATTGCGCCGGTGCGCCCTGTTCCCGCAGCACTTCGGTAAACAGCAGCGTCGACATAATTTCACCATGACTGACTATTTCGTCCACCAGCGCGCTGGATGTTGCCAGTGCGGCTGCATCGGACAATGTGGTGATATTACCCAGCAGACGGTCAATCTCATTCTGTACTGCTGCGTTTTCCGGCAGGTGAGACAGGATTTCATATTGCGTATCGCGTATCTGTTTCAGACATTTTTCACGCTGCGCGCGCGGGCATCCCTGAGCTAATTCGATTAATGCATTGGTGATCCCGGCTGAGGCGGACAACACCACCAGTGCCACACCGGGGGTCTGCAGAACGACCCCGGCACTTTTCCGCATGGCGTCATAATTTGCCACACTGGTACCACCGAATTTTGCAATGACCTGCTGAGCAGGCGCGGAAGATGCTGACGCCATAATGAATTCCTTATCCCGTAAAGTGAAAAATGTGAGCTGTGTTACACTGATAGAATTATAGGGATTGCCGGAATGAGTCAATATTGATTAACGGATAATCAATATCTTTCATAATGACAGGCAAATTATCGTTTTTTGCAATATTCCGTTTCTGCTCTGGTTTTGTTTCTGTTTTTTGAGCAACATCACGGAATGACAGATGCATAACGTCTTTATCGTCAGGACAGAGTACACTTTGTTGACACGATTCAGTTTTGGTTTTCAATGAAAAGAGAGCTGCAATGAAAAATATTAACCCCACTGATACTGCGGCCTGGAAGGCGCTGGAACAGCATTACAACACAATGAAAACTGTGCATCTCCGTGACTTATTTGCGCAGGATAACGACCGGTTCAGCCGTTTTTCTGCCACATTCGGCGAAGATATGCTGGTGGATTATTCCAAAAACCGTATCACACAGGAAACGCTTGATAAGCTGCTGGCACTGGCTGATGAGTGTGATGTGCGTGGGGCTGTCCGCAGTATGTTTTCCGGTGAGAAAATCAACCGGACAGAAAACCGTGCGGTTCTGCACTCGGCGCTGCGTCACCGTGATAACACGCCGGTGATGACTGACGGGCAGGATGTGATGCCTGAGGTTCGTGCGGTGCTGGAAAAAATGCGCGTGTTCAGTGAGCGGATTATCAGCGGGGAGTGGAAAGGTTATACCGGCAAAGCAATTACTGATGTGGTAAATATCGGTATCGGCGGCTCTGACCTCGGCCCTTATATGGTGACAGAAGCACTGCGCCCGTATAAAAATCATCTGGAAATGCATTTTGTCTCCAATGTTGACGGCACACATATTGCCGAAACACTGAAACACCTGAACCCGGAAACCACGCTGTTTCTCATCGCATCCAAAACCTTTACCACCCAGGAAACCATGACCAACGCTCACTCCGCTCGTGACTGGTTCCTGGCTGCCGCTGAAGATCCGGCACAGGTGGCGAAACACTTTGCGGCGCTGTCCACGAATGCGGATGCGGTAGCAGAGTTTGGTATTGATACCGCAAATATGTTTGAGTTCTGGGACTGGGTCGGCGGACGTTATTCCCTGTGGTCAGCCATTGGCTTGTCTATCGTGCTCTCTGTCGGTTATGACAACTTCAGCGCACTGCTCGATGGCGCATACGCCATGGACAAACACTTTACCGAAACAGAATTCTCACAGAATATCCCGGTGCTGCTGGCGCTGATCGGTCTGTGGTATAACAATTTCTTCGGCGCGGAAACAGAGGCGATTCTGCCTTACGACCAGTATATGCACCGCTTTGCAGCCTATTTCCAGCAGGGCAATATGGAGTCCAACGGGAAATATGTTGATCGTAATGGCAAGGTGGTTTCTCATCAGACCGGGCCGGTTATCTGGGGTGAGCCGGGCACCAACGGACAGCACGCGTTTTATCAGCTGATCCACCAGGGCACCAAACTGATTCCGTGTGATTTTATCGCACCGGCGCAGAGTCATAATCCGCTGGGGGATCATCACAGCAAGCTGCTGTCGAATTTCTTTGCGCAGACAGAAGCGCTGGCCTTCGGCAAAACCCGCGAACAGGTGGATGCGGAATTTGCCGCACAGGGTAAAAATCCGGCAGATATGGATTATGTCGCACCGTTCAAAGTCTTTGAAGGTAACCGCCCGACAAACTCCATCCTGCTGAGATCGATTACCCCGTTCAGCCTCGGGGCTCTGATCGCGATGTATGAGCATAAGATTTTTGTGCAGGGCGTGATTATGAATATCTATACGTTTGATCAGTGGGGCGTCGAACTGGGCAAACAGCTGGCAAACCGGATTCTGCCGGAACTGGCGGATGACAAGCCGGTTGAGAGCCACGACAGCTCAACCAACGGCCTGATTAACCGGTTTAAAAACTGGCGTTAGTGCTCAATTCGCTTTAACCGCGCGTTTTATAAACAAAGCCGCCCTGCATTGCGCAGAGCGGCTTTATTTTTAACAAAAAAATGTCAGTAACCCGCTCATTTCACGCCGGGTTTTGTTAAAGTGTATCAGAATACATATCATGCCCCTGATAACCGGATATATTCATGCCAAAAACAGTGATAACACCTCCCGTCCGCTGGTTTGATAATGCGGAGACGATCCCCGCAATGGTGCTGGACTGGTTATCAGAATTAGGGTCGATGACGCGGCGCTTTGAACAGCACTGCAATGAAGTGACGGTCAAACCGTCTTGTGAAAAATATATCTCCCGTGAAGCGCTGACTGAAGAAGAGCGGATGCATCTGCCCGGCAGTTCACGCTATTGGTTACGGGAGGTGGTGTTATATGGTGACGGGGTTCCCTGGCTGACCGGCCGGACGGTGGTGCCGGAGGAGACGCTGACAGGGGAAGAGCAGCAGTTACTGAAAATGGGAAATGTGCCGCTCGGGCGCTATCTCTTTACCAGCGGCTGCCTGACGCGGGACTATATCCGCTTCGGGCTATCAGGCACTGACTGGGCCCGCTGTTCGCGGTTGTGCCTGGCCGGTAAACCGCTGCTGCTGACTGAGGTTTTTCTGCCGGCCTCTCCGGCATACCCCGCATAAAATGAATATCTCGGAGAAGAATAACGTGGAACGAAGCATGGTACGCAGCAAGTGGCAGGCATACAGCCGTCTGATGCGGACAGACCGCCCGATTGGCTCACTGTTACTGCTCTGGCCGACCTACTGGGCGTTATGGATAGCGGCCAGAGGTATCCCGGACTGGCACATTCTGATTATCTTTACCATTGGTGTGTTCAGCATGCGCGCCGCCGGATGTGTGATTAATGATTTCGCGGACCGCAAATTTGACGGCTCGGTGGAGCGGACGAAAAACCGGCCGCTGCCGCGTGGTGATGTTACAGAAAAAGAAGCGAAAATTCTGTTTGCCGTACTGGTACTGGTGTCATTCGGGCTGGTGCTGACACTCAATACGATGACCATCTGGCTGTCCGTCGCCGGGCTGGCACTGGCCTGGATTTATCCGTTTGTTAAACGGGTCAGCCATCTGCCGCAGGTGGTGCTCGGTGCGGCATTCGGCTGGTCGATTCCGATGGCGTTTGCGGCCGTCAGTGAATCACTGCCCGCAGTGTGCTGGTTACTGTTTGCGGTCAATATTATCTGGTCTGTGATTTATGACACTCAGTACGCGATGGTGGATCGCAACGATGACCTGAAAATCGGCGTAAAGTCCACGGCTATCCTGTTCGGGCGCTTTGATAAAATCATTATCGGCGTATTACAGCTGGTGATGATTCTGATGCTGTTATGGACCGGCATGATGGCGAATCTGTCCGGGATCTTTTACTGGTCGCTGCTGCTGGCCGGTGCGCTATTTGTCTATCAGCAGCGCCTGATGGCTGATCGTGAGCGTGACCCGTGTTTCCAGGCCTTTATGAATAATAACTATGTCGGATTTATTCTGTTTCTCGGCATGCTGGTCAGCTATCTGTAAATCCGGATAAGCATGTAATAAAGAAAAATCAGTTAACAATTAAGGAATTACATCGGTTTGACGATAAAAACCGAACGAAATAAGGAATATTAAAAGCGGCACCGAACGTGACAGAAATCGTTATAAACGTTCAGGATAGATTTGTGTCACTGAAGGGGGTTGGTGTGTATCCGGACCCCCTGCCGTTTTCCTGTTCTCCCTGCCAGTCTCCAAACCTGTTCCCCTTGCCTGTCCTGCCTGCTCAGACATCTTATCTTTTTTGTTAATCTATTAATTTTAAATAGAAAAGTATTTTCACCGAAAGACTTTTAACATTCTGTACTGTGAGACTTGCAGTCATTTCACTGTGTACATAAACAGTTTTTCGGGCTGGCTTTTTAAGCAAAAAAGGATTTTACGATGGGTAAAAATAACAGCGGCGGTTATGACGGCAGTAACCTGGGCGGTCATACCACTGACCACGGTAACGGCTGGTCAACTACCTCGGATAACCGTGGTGACATTGGTCACCATACAGATAACGGCAGCAGTAAAGGGGAGCATGGCTGGAGCCGTGGTGACGGGGGAAGCGGTAGTGGTTCCTCATCCTCCCGTAATAACGATCAGAAAACACTGAATTACACTGATACTCCGGGAACACCGGTAACGGTGTATGCCGGCGGGGATACACTGAGCCTGGGGCTGGGAGCCACACTGTTTGCTCTCAGTCAGTTACAAAAAGAAGCGCTGATGGCACTTCTTGCCGATGTAACGGTTATCAGCGGACGTGTATTCGGTCTTTTGGGGTTGTTTTATCCCAGCCAGATAGCGCCTGACCCTAAGGTTCACATTCATGTTAAAGATTTTGATATTGATAATCCTCACGTCTTAGTCACATTACCGGCGGAGCAGATGACCCGTGTTCCGGTTGAGGATATTCCTGAACATACGAGTATTCCGGCCGGCATAATAGCGCAGGCAGTAATTGATGATCTGACGAAAGCCCGGCCGGTGGTCTTTACCCCGGTAAAATCCACACCGGTTCCGGTCGTCAGAGCACAGAAAACCGACAAACCGGATGTGTATACCGCTCAGGTGATTCCGGGTATGAAGCCGTTGCGTATCACCGTTGATAATTCCAA
The DNA here is from genome assembly GCF_032989665.1 of Morganella sp. BCCO 40_0007. Lineage (NCBI taxonomy): Bacteria > Pseudomonadati > Pseudomonadota > Gammaproteobacteria > Enterobacterales > Morganellaceae > Morganella > Morganella sp. BCCO 40_0007. The sequence goes on from NZ_JAVBIN010000016.1 coordinate 14,907, forward strand.
ACAGGTAAAACCCGCTGCGGCTCAAACGGGGTCACTGCCTGTATCGAAACAGTATCTGTCCGCCCCGGAAGAAAAAGACAATATATCCCATCATGCGGTGATTGATTTCGGCAGTGACCATGCACCACTTTATATTTCGGTTACGAAACAGGTGACGCCTGAGGAGGCCACAAAGCAGGCGGAAAAAGCGAGGGATGCGTGGGTGGCTGATAATCCGGCCGGTGTGAGCCGGTTTCTGGCAGAGATTAACACACAGATCGCTGAGAAGGAGAAGTTGCTGGCAGAAAAGCAGCAGGTACTGAAAAGTAAACAGGCGGAGTTTCAGCCATTCCTGAATAAATATCAGCATAAAGAGCGCATTATTAAAAAAGCAGTTAAGTTTGATGAAAAAGTCCGCGAGTTTAAGTCCGTCACCGGTCAGCTTACCGCCGATATCAGCAGTATTCAGAAAGAACTGGCGGATGCAGTTGGGAATAAAGTACTGAATGAAAAAACACTGGCTGAACTGAAAGAGCAGAATCAGGTTAAAACACCGGATGATGCTGTGAGGGATCTGGCTGCAGCGAATACGACGTTGACCAACGCCCGCTCACTGGTGACGGAAAAGGAAAAACAGTTAGCTGATAAACGTCAGGTACTGCAAAATAAACGGGCGGAGTTCCGGCCGTTCCTGGATAAATACCAGCATAAAGGACGCTTTATTAAAAAAGCGGTTGAGTTTGATGAAAAGGTCCGGGAGTTTACAACCGTCACCAGTCAGCTTTCCACCGAAATAGGTCAGCTGGAAAAAGCCTTGTCGGATGCGATGGAAAGTCGTAAAAAGGCGGAAGACAAGAAAAAAGCCGCTGAGGATAAGGTTAAGGCTGAGCAGGATAAAAAACGACAGGGCGTTAAGGATAAAGGCCATAGTTACCACCCTGAACCAGATGTTGAAGAAATTAAAGGGTTGGGGGAGTTAAAACCAAGCAAAAAGAAAACGCCTAAACAAGGTGGCGCAGGTAAACGTGCACGTTGGGTCGGGGATAAAGGCCGTAAAATCTACGAATGGGACTCTCAGCACGGTGAGCTGGAGGGGTATAGAGCTAGTGACGGAGAGCATCTTGGTGCATTTGATCCGAAAACCGGCAATCAACTGAAACCGGCAGATCCGAAACGCAATATCAAAAAATATTTATAAGGAGAGAACCAATCATGGGATTGAAAGTACATTTACAATGGTTTGATAAAAAGACAGAAGACTTTATTGATAAAGAATATTCAGTAGATTTAGGGGATGACGACATTGTGATTGCTCAGACAGTCAACCCTAAAGAAAATATAATTAATAACGGTTGGTTTGATGTTATTTCTGAGTGGGTTCCTTATCTTCAGAAGCACCTTAAACATAAAATTGACCTGGATGAACACGATTACCAGGTGGCCTTTGCTTATCGCGACAAGTGGTAACTCATTGCTGTCAGGCGCGAATCCCCGTTGCTTACAGATGAATGACGGATATTCCGTTTGATGGCAGACCGATAATACCTGCATATTTTCTGCGTGTTAACCGGCAATAAAAAAGGAGATTGGCTGCCCAATCTCCTTTTTTTTGTACTCAGCACTTACCGCTGTCAGTCAGCCGGATTACTGTCATCACTTTCCGCCGGTACAGATTCTTCCGGCTCCAGACTGACACTTTCGATAGTCAGACGGACTTCCGGAGACATCAGTTCTGCCAGCACGTTATAGAATTCACCGGCGTTGGCTTCAATCACATCATCATTGTCATTGATGTAGCCCTCTTCGCGCAGTGTGCTTACCAGGGTGGCAAATACCGCTTTATCGAAGAATTCCGGTGCGTTGATACCGTGCAGAACGGACAGACGCTGTGCCAGCATCCGGCTCTCTTTTTCCAGTGCGGAACGGCTGATTTCCGGAGTGGCATTCAGCAGCGACAGGGTGATCGCATAACGCTGTAATGTTTCACGGACTCCGGCCGCCAGCAGCTGTAACGGACGGATACGGGCCGGGTTGATCACCAGCATATTATCGTCACGGCGGCAGATCAGTTTCTGACTGCACAGCTCATCAATGATGGTATCGAGGATCGCCGGCAGCTCTTCCTGACTGTAACGCATAAACAGCTCGGCTTTCAGCAGCGGGTAGATCATCCCGATATGCGCACGCAGCGTTTCTGTACTGATACGACGGTGGTGGATCAGGAAACTGGTTACCAGGGATGGCAGTACCAGCATATGCAGAATGTTATTCCGGTAATACGTCATCAGAACCGCATTTTCACGCGGCAGAATGATGATGTCTCCGAGGCTGTCTTTCTCGACCTCGAACTTATTCATCTGTAATGCGTGTTCCAGCAGCTCTTCCGCACTTTTCGCCGGGGTGGTGCTGTCCGGTGAGTACGGTACATTGCGCAGGAGGCTGAGATAGCAGTCAAGCTGCTCGATCAGCTGTTCACGGGTCAGAGAGCGCTGCCGGGATGCCAGCAGTGCGGTGGTGCACAGGTTGATAGCATTGGCGGCAGCAGCATTATTGATGCTCACCATAATGTTATCAGCCAGTGATGTTGCGGTCGGCGTCAGCCAGGACGGACGTTGCGGTTCGATTGGGTCGATTGCTTCACGCCATTCCGGTACCTGTTTTGTCAGGTATTGTGACAGCGGAATCGGTTGTCCGAAGTTCACATAACCCTGACCGAGGTTGCGCAGTTTGCGCAGGCCGCGCACCATCTGCATAAACCCTTCTTTCTGCTTGGTGGCACCGCGCAGTTCTTTGGCGTAAGTACCCACTTCCATCACATGCTCATAGCCGATATACACCGGCACCAGGGTGATAGGCCGCGAGTCACCGCGCAGCATAGCCTGAAGTGTCATCGACAGTGTGCCGGTTTTCGGTTCCAGCAGACGGCCGGTACGGGAACGGCCACCTTCGACAAAGTATTCGATGGAATAACCGCGTGAGAACAGTTCACTCAGGTACTCACGGAAAACGGTGGAGTACAGCTTGTTGCCTTTGAAACTGCGGCGGATAAAGAACGCGCCGAGGCGGCGGAAAATCGGTCCCGCCGGCCAGAAATTGAGGTTAATCCCGGCCGCAATGTGCGGCGGAACCAGCCCCTGATGATAGAGCACATAAGAGAGCAGCAGGTAGTCCATATGGCTGCGGTGGCAGGGCACATATACTATCTCGTGGCCGTCCTGTGCCAGCTGACGTACCCGCTCGGCATTATGGACATTCAGTCCCTGATACAGACGGTTCCAGGTCCAGCTGAGGACACGGTCGGCCACACGCAGGGCATCATAAGTAAAGTTAGCAGCCACTTCGTTCATCATTGAAACGGCATTCTGACGTGCCTTTTCAATGGTGATTTTTTTGGCTTTAGCCTCATCTTCAACCGCTTTTTCAATCGCTTTGGATTTCAGCAGTTTACTGAACAATTCCTGGCGTACCGGCAGTTTCGGGCCGATAGCGGCCATGCGCTGGCGGGAGAAGTGAATACGCGCGACACGGGCCAGTTTATTGGCGATAATAGTGTCAGTACCGTGTTCAGAGGCCATTGCACCCATGGACACCGGCTGTGAGAACCGGACAAAACTGTCACGTCCCAGCCAGAGCACGGCGAAAAATTTCTGGATCCCGTTTAACAGACGTAAATGCGGAACACCGTGGTGCCCTTCGCGGCCCGGTGAGCGTCCGAACATCACGGAAACCGGCAGCATCTGAATATCCAGTGACGGATTATTGCGGTGCAAATCCAGGTAGGCGTGGAAAATATTGACGGAATCTTTACGCGGATTCAGGGAGTAATAACTGAACACCCGCGGGCCGTCATCAATAAAGACATAGCCCGGTAATGTGGTATTACCGATGACATTATCTTCCAGCGGGTCAGGCATTCCCTGTGCGAGACACTGGCGGCGCAGTGTCAGCAGATCCGCCTTAGAGTGATAAGGAAGAACATAGAGTGTCGGACGTTGTGTATCCAGCCCCAGTTCACTGACCGGATCCGTCGGGATCGGCTTGCTTTTTACCAATAGTTTTAATGGTAAATTCAATACGTTATAGTATATTTTACGCCAAAGTGACATAAATGTATGAAGCCTCTTGTTGACAATTCGTCTTCAGCATACCAGAAAGGCGAAGCCAGATCTGTGTTGCGTCAGCAATAAAATCACGGAAAAACGGCGGCAGTCAGCCAGATAATCAGATTATTAACAGTGACGGAAATGAAGAAAAATACCGGATTTACACGATTAATTAAAGCGGCAGGTTATTCAAAAAAGGGACTCACAGCAGCATGGAAAAATGAAGCAGCTATCCGCCAGGAGTTACTGACGCTGATCCCGGCCGTCATTATTGCGTTTGCTTTCTCTTTTACGGCGGTTGAGCGGGTTCTGCTGATCGGTTCGGTGGTGCTGGTGGTGGTCATTGAACTCATCAACAGCGCGATTGAGGCGGTGGTTGACCGCATCGGCACGGAATATCACGAACTGTCCGGGCGCGCGAAAGATATGGGCTCCGCGGCGGTACTGGTTGCCACATTACTGGGGCTGTTTATCTGGATTATGCTGTTTGTCAGCTGGTTCTCCCGCCTCTGATAGACGATTTTTTGTGAAACCTGCGGCGTAACACGTATTTTCCTCATGTTGTGGTTTCCAATCCCGGAATACCTGTATATACTCACAGTCTGACTGTATAAACAAACAGGGGGCGAAATGAAAGCACTGACGGCACGGCAGCAACAGGTCTATGACCTTGTTCGTGACCATATTTCGCAGACGGGCATGCCACCGACGCGTGCAGAAATTGCGGCACGCCTGGGTTTTCGTTCTCCGAATGCGGCGGAAGAGCATCTGAAAGCCCTGGCGCGTAAAGGCGTCATTGAGATTGTTTCCGGGGCATCCCGGGGCATCCGTCTGCTTCTGGAAGAAGAAGAGGATGAAGGTTTACCATTAATCGGCCGTGTGGCTGCGGGTGAGCCTTTATTAGCACAGGAACATATCGAAAGTCATTACCGGGTTGACCCGATGCTGTTTAAACCCAGCGCAGATTTTCTGCTGCGGGTAAATGGTATGTCAATGAAAGATATCGGTATTATGGACGGTGACTTACTTGCGGTGCATAAAACCCAGGACGTACATAACGGCCAGGTGGTGGTTGCCCGTATTGAAGATGAAGTCACGGTCAAACGGTTTAAGAAAGTGGGCAGCAAGATTGAGCTGCATGCTGAAAACGAGGAATTCAGCCCGATCGTGGTGGATTTACGGGAACAAAACTTTACTGTCGAAGGTCTGGCGGTGGGTGTGATCCGTAATAACGACTGGCACTGATTTCCGGGATATCCGTCTGAAAACGGTATCCGCTTAAAAACCACAGTATACCGGAGACGGTTACTGTGGTTTTTGTTTTTCAGCGCCCGCGTTTGCGCGGCTCATCATGTTTATGGTCATGCAGACATTTATCTCTGCGGGTACAGGATTCGATATCATAACAAGGACGGCAGTACCCGTGTGCCTCAATCACACTGTGGCGGATATGAAACTGTGCGGCATCCGCCAGCTGACTGATTTGTGAATCAATCGCCTCACCATCCCGCTCTGTCACACTATTACAGCGATCGCAGATAAACAGTACGGAAGTATGGCTGGGTTTATCAAAATGCGGGCACATCACAAAGCTGTTTGTGGACTCAATTTTATGAATAAACCCCTGCTCCAGCAGAAACTCCAGACCGCGGTAGATTGTCGGCGGTTTTGCCTGTGGTTCTGTTTCGCGCAGCAGATCCAGCAGTTCATAAGCGCTGATAGCACCGGGCTGACCGGCAATCAGTTGCAGAATGGATTTTCGCTGAGAAGTCATGCGTACACTGCGTGACAGACACAGCGCCTCTGCTTTTTTTAATACAGTTTGAATATCAACAGGTTGCATGACATCACCTTCCGCTAATCAATAAATATATGAACAGCCCACTCTAACATGAATTCCGGCAGAATAACTGTTATCCGCGCTATTTTGTCAAAAAAGGGGTGCCAATTCAGGGCAAATTATGGTGAATTGTTGGTGCGAACACATAAAGAGCACATGATAATAAAACGGAGTCCTGAATGAGTATCGAAACGGTTCGTGCCTGGTTTGGCACGCATGCCCCGGATGTCACGATTATTGAAACTGCACAGCCGACCGCGACGGTCACCCAGGCTGCGGAAGTTCACGGTGTCCGCCCCGGCCAGATCTGTAAAACACTGTCTTTTAAGCTGACGGATGATAACGCTATTCTGATTGTAATGGCGGGGGATGCCCGGCTGGATAATAAAAAATTCAAAACACAATTCGGCTGTAAGGCCAAAATGCTGAATGCGGAAGAGGTGATGCACTTTACCGGCCATCCGGTCGGCGGCGTCTGTCCGTTCGGGTTATCTGTACCACTGACGGTTTATGCGGATCATTCACTTCGTGAGTATGACACGGTATTACCGGCTGCGGGTTCGGCTAATTCTGCTGTCCGGCTGACACCCGAGCGGCTGGCGGAGCTGACAAACGCGCAGTGGCTGGATGTCACGACGCTGCCGGTATAAACCAGACCGGCATGCAGCGCCACATCAGCGGCGCTGCATCATGTCAGTGTTCAGGCGGACGGAAATCCGGTTCTGTATTCACACCGGCGTCGGTACTGCCGGTGTGCCCGTTCTCATCAGGCAGATGGTGGCGGGTAAAGAAAAGCAGGCTGTCTTCTATAAAGTAATAAGGTGAGACACCGAAGACCTGAGAGATCCTCAGTATGATTTCCAGTGAAATTTTAGTGCTGCCGATTTCATAGCGGGAGATTTGCTGTTGTGATACACCAATCAGGTTACCCAGTTCTGTCGATGTGACACCGGTGATCCTGCGTATTTTCCGGATTTGCCCGCCGATGATCTTGTACATTTCGTTAATGCTGGTGTTCAGGTTACTATCTGTTTTATTGCTCATTATCATCTGTCAGTCTGGTTAAACAATAACATATTAATGTTTGTCAAATTAAAATTTATTCTTCATCACAACCAATTTCATCAAAAAAATAATTAACATTAATATTCAGTATGTCCGCGAGCATTAATAGTTTATCCAGAGGAATTAAGCTCGCTCCCGTTTCATAGCGGGATAATTGCTGTTGTGAGATATTAATTTTTATTGAAAGCTCTTTACCTGTCAGACAGTTTTTTAGCCTCTGACATTTTATTCTGCCGCCAATAAACATTGCCAACTCATATTTATCATATATTGTCATAAATTATGAAGATAAATGGTTGTCATTAATAATATTGAAATTTAACTTGACGTATTTGTTTCCTCAAATGGTTTCTTTAAAAAGTATAATCGATACCCTTTTAATATGTAATAGATACAAAAAATCAACAAACACGAAACAATAAGAACGAAAATACGATATGGAAGCACGATAACCTCAGCTATTTCATATTGTTATAAAGAATACCCGGTTTTTAACATCTTACATGAATGATGAGTAAGGGGAATATTCTGATATTTAGTCGGGATTATACCTAATATAAAGATATTGATGCTGGTTTTGAGTTGAAAATGGTTAAATTAACTGCCTTTTCATACTTTGGCGGAATGGCAGACAGGGCGTAAGTGTGATTGCGGTCTTACAACATTGCAGGTGATAGTTTGTTAAATTCCCGGACGGCATTATGAGAAAAGAAAAAGACAAAAATATCTGAATGTTTCTGTAAAATACATAAATCAGGCTGGTAATTCTTGTCAGTAATTGTATTAATGTGTAATTTTATATTTACTTATAAAATAAGTAACGTCCGGGTTACTGACCGCCTTATTTAATAATAAAATGACGTTTGATTATAATTTCATTGTATAACGAAATATATAACATTATTTTTCTTTTAATTCACGGGGTTAGTTATTGATGGTAGTTGTAAAAAACAACAATAACGTGTATTTTTTGCTGTCGGAAGATGATGAGTGAAGTTCAACGATATGCGGAATTTATTGTTTTTGTTGTTAGTTATTGTGTTATTAGGGCCGTTGGGTATTGATCTTTATTTACCGGCTATTCCGGCTATTGCAAAAGGGCTGGGCAGCAGTGAGTCATTGATTCAGTCAACTATCTCGTTGTTTATCCTTATATTAGGTGCGGGTCAGCTGATTTCCGGTTATCTTGCGGATAAATTCGGCCGCAGACCGATGGCGATGGCGGGGATGGTATTGTATATCGCCGGTTCCCTGACCGCGGCATTTGCCGTTACTCCGGCGATGTTTATTGCTTCCCGGTTAATCCAGGGGGCGGGGGTCTGCTGTACCTCGGTGGTGGCGTTTACCTGTGTCCGGGACTGCTTTAACGGCAATGAAGCAGCGCGTGCATTTGGCTTTTTAAACGGCACCCTGAATATTGTACCGGCGCTGGCGCCACTGCTGGGCGGTATTATGGCGGAGTATTACGGCTGGCGGGTTCCTTTTGGTTTTCTGGCTCTCTATGCCTTTATTCTGCTGATTCTGACGGCAAAATATCTGCCGGAAACCCGGCCCGAAGGCAGTTTGCAGCATAAAGCTAATCCGCTGAAGAGCCTTGCTTCCGTATTATTTAATAAGCGGTTTTTAATATTTTCACTGGTGAATGCCGGGACGATGGGGATGGTATTAACCTATGTCTCGCTTGCACCGGCGGTGCTGATGGGGGATGCGGCACTCAGCCCGTTGCAGTTTTCGGTTGTGTTCGGCGCTAACGGCTTCTGGATCATGGGGATCAGTATGATCGCCAACCGGGTGATACGTAAAGCCGGGCGTCCGGTTTGTCTGGTATCCGGCGGCGTTCTGATGGCTCTGGGGTGTGCTGCTCTGGCACTGAGCCCGGTGCTGTTCTCCGCACAAATACAGAGTCACTGGCTGATTTACATGCTGCCGGTGGCCGCGGCCTGCGCAGGGCTGGCATTTATTATGGGTCCGGCTACCAGTTATGCTCTGGAACCTTATTCTGATAATGCCGGTGTCGCCTCTTCACTGGTCGGTTTTATGCAGATGGCGGGTGGTGCGGTGCTGACGCTGGTTGCTATCGCATCTCCGCTGCCACCGAAAACAGCGCTTGCCGTCACTATGCTGTGCGGTGCCCTGCTGGCATGGAATGCGTACCGGGTGAGTAAAAACGAGAGTCACGATTCATAACATCAGTCCCCGGCCAATATTCCCCGGAACAGTCTTCCGGGGAGTATTTTTTCGTTTTACCAATGATAAGAATAATTCAGACCAGCCTGAGCTGCGTCATTAGTATAATCTGTCTGATGCCAGCCGATATTTATACCTATTGCAGAGTTTGCCGTCACATTCACATTAACTTCAGCATAAGCATAAGCATACGGTTTCACATTGCGTGAATCGCCGTTATCAAATGCATAAGTCCCGAGGTAATTTACCCGGCTGGTAAATGCATCACGCTGATTACTGAGGTTAATATCAATTCCGGCACCGCCATAGAGATAAATATCCGGTGTCAAAGCCTGCCGTATATCGATACCGGTACGTAAATCGGTACTTTTATTTCCCATCCGGCCATATGTTGCAGCCAGATTGGTATTGCTGTTTTCGGTATAGCCGTCACGGGTTACATTATGGTGACTGATTGCGGCATTCGGAATCAGCTGTGTTGTTTCACTGAGATTAACACCATAATTAACGGCAGCTTTAAAGCGATAGGCTTTTATTGATGAATCACCGCGGCCGGCTTCTGTATTTTTCAGATGATTACGGGTAATGGTGACATCCTGATTTAAGAATGCACCGGATAACTCTGTACCGAACCCGCTATTATCTTTGTTTTTCTGATAGCGGATATAAGCGCCCACGCCCGGGTTATTACTGCCGCGGGTATCATATCCGTCGGTCAGGCGGGTATTATTGGCGAAGTTCAGTGAAGCACCCGCGATCCAGTTTTCTGCCGGGAAGCGGAAAGCACCAAATAACCCGGTGGCAACCCGGTGATTACTGCGGACATTATCAAACTGTGAAAATGCCCCGACGCAATAATTACTATCGCCAATCTGACAGCGGCTTTCTGACAGGGAATATAATGCGCTCTGATACAGGTCTAATACAGAAAATGCGGTTTTACCCGTTTCCGCAATGGCATCTCCGGTCTTACCTTCGTCTATAATAACTTCTTCTTCTGTAACCTTATCGCGGACCCATAAAACCGCCCGCCGGAATTCGGTATCAGACTGCGCAATACCGGCAATCACTTTGCCGTCAGCAGATACCCGGTTTGCTTCAGAACGGCCGGTATTATCTGAGCGCAATGTGCCGAGACCGGTCATTTTCTGATCGCCCTGATAATGCACGAAGGCTTGTTCATCACCATTATCTGTTTCGGCTTTACCGACGACGATACGGCCGTCAGGTGATATCGCAAGTGCATCAGAATCACCGCTGTTATCGCTGCGTAATGTCCCGAGTGAGATCATTTTCGTGTCATTCTCACTGAACCGGTAGGCCTGGCGTGAACGGTTATCGGTATCTGCCGCTCCTGCAATCACTTTTCCGTCAGAAGACATTGCCCGTCCGTAGGAATTACCGCTGTTATCCTGACGTAATGTACCGAGTGATGTCATTCCCGTCCGGCCTTCAGTATGGCGGAAGGCCTGAATATCGTCATTTTCAGTGGTGGCGTAGCCTGTAATCGTACGTCCGTCAGCACTGACAGCCATTGCCCATGAGTTACCTTCACCATCTGCCCGCAAAGTACCGAGTGCTGTCATTTTTGTATCACCGTCGTTATGACGGAATGCCCGGATAATATCACTGCCGTCAACGTTGGAATCACCGGCAATCACCCTGCCATCGGCAGAGATTAATCTGGCATCAGAAGAGCCGGAATTATCACTGCGCAGTGTGCCGAGCCCGGTAATACCGGCATCCCCCTCTTTATAGCGGAATGCCTGTCCTGAAGCTGAGGCATCTGTCTGAGACATACCGGCGATAACCCGTCCGTCAGCACTGGCGGCACGGACATAAGAATTACCGGTATTACCGGTGCGTAATGTACCGAGCCGGGTCATTTTGCCTTCGGCATGGCGGAAATGGAATGCCTGCACCGCACCGTCATCGGTTTCAGCGGAACCGGTAATAACACGGCCATCAGCAGATATTCCGGATGTTATCGTCATACCGCCTTTATCACTGCGGAAAGAATCGATAGCTATCTTTTTTGAACTGTCAGTGTCGTAATAAAATCCATGAGGTAAATCATAATCGATTTCAGAACTGGTATTACCCGTGATAATACGCCCGTCAGCAGACATACCCGTTGTATATGACGAGCCTTCATTCCCGGGATGAAATGTTCCTAAATCATGTATTTTTAAATCACCTGGTGTTTTTTCGTTAACGACAGAAGAACCCGCCGCACTAAATGACAACAATATTGTCGCAGCAGTAATAGCATATATTTTCATTATGTTTATATATCCATTATTTATAATCCGGTATTCCGGTGTGAAAAATTTTAAATCCCGCTGATGTTATTCAGACATAAATATAATAGAAAATGTTATTGCTGCGGTCACTGGCAATAATATGATATGTAATACATTTGATTTTTTTATCCGTAAAACCCGAAAAATGACGGGTGATATTACTGATTGTTGTGATTTTTCGGTTCGTGATGGGATTAACTAAAATACAATAAATATTATTGATGTAATATGTTTTTTCACTGAATAAAAGCAGCGTCATGAGATAATAAGATATATTTTGAAATATCATGCTGTGTTTCTCTGTTGAATTCCAATGTTTTTTTATGTATTTTTGTGAAATTTGTTTTTTACAGAATGATTTTGTCAGCGACGTTATTTAATTCACAAAATTAACCTGACTGAAAAATAAAAGAGACGACACTCTTATTTTTCAGGGTGAAATAATGATGAAGTATTGAGCTGTTAATATCATCAGGTAAGAGAATATACTTATATGACGTTAAATATAAATGTGCTCTGCTGACCTGCCTTCTTGCGTGTACTAAGGTCATACACAGCGGTTTACTATCTGCTCTCTGTGGTATAATGCCGGGCCATTCCGCTTCCCGTCATTCAGGACCCCAAAAATCAGGGGTACTGGCTGGGGTGCCGGTAAAGAAAAAACACACTAAAAAGACCAAATATGCACCAAAATACGCCAACAGAAAAAACCACTGAAACCCGGCAATTACGCGCTGTGAGCGGCTATAAGAACCTTAACCGCTTTTCCGTTGCACCGATGCTGGACTGGACTGACCGCCATTGCCGCTATTTTCACCGCAAACTCAGCCGCCATGCGCTGCTGTATACCGAAATGGTGACAACCGGGGCGATTCTGTTCGGGAAAGGGGATTATCTGGCGTATAACGAGGCGGAGCATCCGGTTGCATTGCAGCTCGGCGGCAGTGACCCGGCGGCACTGGCGAAGTGTGCGAAGATCGCGCAGGAACGGGGCTATGATGAAATCAATCTGAATGTCGGTTGTCCTTCTGACCGCGTGCAGAACGGGATGTTCGGTGCCTGTCTGATGGGCAATGCGTCACTGGTGGCGGATTGTGTCGCAGCGATGCGGAATGTGACAGATATTCCTGTTACCGTCAAAACCCGGATCGGGATTGATGATCAGGACAGTTACGAATTTTTGTGTGATTTTGTCGGTACCGTGGCGGAGCGCGGCGGTTGTGAGATGTTTGTCATCCATGCCCGTAAAGCCTGGCTCTCCGGTCTGAGCCCGAAAGAGAACCGCGAAATTCCGCCGCTGGATTACCCGCGTGTATATCAATTGAAAAAAGATTTCCCTCACCTGATTATGGCACTTAACGGTGGCATCAAAACATTGGAAGAGGCGAAAACCCATCTGCAGTATATGGATGGTGTGATGGTCGGTCGTGAGGCATATCAGAACCCGTCAATCCTGGCACAGGTCGATAATGCGCTGTTTGATGCGGCGCTGCCGGTGACCGATACCGTCGCGGCGGTGGAAGCCATGTATCCGTATATTGAAGCGGAACTGGCGAAAGGAACGTATCTCGGCCACATCACCCGTCATATGCTGGGGATTTTCCAGGGGATTCCGGGCGCGCGTCAGTGGCGGCGTCATCTGAGTGAAAATGCCCATAAAGCCGGGTCAGACCTGCGTGTGATTGAAGCGGCACTGGAATTTGTCACGCGGAAAAATACAGCGGAATAATCAATCAGTGATAAAAATGCCCGCCGTTTCTCAGAACCGGCGGGCATTTTACATTCTGCGTCGATTACGGGATCAGAATGCTGGAGCCGGTTGTTGCACGGCTTTCCAGGCGCTTGTGCGCCAGGGCGGCATCTTTCAGCGGATAAACCTGGTCCGCAGGGATAGAAATAGTCAGTTGACCGCTCAGGATCAGATCAAAAATTGCTTTGCTGGCTTCGTTAAGTTCTTCGCGGTTGGTGATATAACCGAAGACGGAAGGGCGGGTTACATACAGTGAGCCTTTCTTATTTAAGATCCCCAGATCGACACCGGTCACCGGGCCGGAGGCATTACCGTAACTGACCATCAGGCCGCGGCGTTTCAGGCAGTCCAGTGACGGCAGCCAGGTGTCTTTACCGACGGAGTCATACACCACACCGACTTTTTCACCATTAGTGAGTGCCAGCACCCGCTCAGCAATATCTTCTTTATTGTAGTTGATGGTTTCCCAGGCACCGGCGGCTTTGGCTTTCTGCGCCTTTTCATCTGAACCGACAGTGCCGATCATTTTCGCACCCAGTGCTTTGGCCCACTGGCAGGCGATTTGCCCGACACCGCCTGCGGCAGCATGGAACAGGAAAATTTCCCCGGCTTTTACTTCATACGTCTTGCGCAGCAGGTAAAACGCGGTCAGACCTTTCATAAAGCAGGCGGCGGCAGTTTCAAAGCTGATGCCGTCCGGCAGAATAGCGAGTTTTTCTTCCGGAACATTATGGATTTCGCTGTACGCACCCAGCGGTGACTGTCCGTAAACCACGCGGTCGCCGACGTTAATGTGTTTTACATCAGCACCGATTTTTACCACCACACCCGCTGCTTCAGAGCCGACACCGGAAGGGGATACCGGTGCAGGGTACAGGCCGCTGCGGAAATAGGTATCAATATAGTTCACGCCGATTGCTTTGTTTTCCACCTGAACTTCACCCGGCGCCGGATCTGCCGGCGTAAAGTCACGATAAACCAGCACATCGGTGCCGCCGGGTGCATCAAATTCAATACGTTTAGCCATGGAGGGAACCTCATTCGGAAAAAAGAGTGACCACTTACCTGCGAACAGCGCAGAAACAGTAAGCGGGACAGTTAATCATGTGATTTATTGTATTTGGCATAATTGCATGTCACTGAAAATTACTCAAGCTTCGTGCAATCAGCGGCAAAGGAGGGCTATACTACCCGCTCTGTCCCGTTCAGGGACGCAGGTATTCTCCCCGGCGACGCACTGATAAGTAAGAGAGTTTCATGGCCAAATATCCCAAGGACACCAAGACCGATAAACCCCGTGACCATCAGATGGAAGGGCTGAAATTACCGCCGCATTCCCTGGAAGCCGAACAGTCTGTTCTCGGCGGACTGATGCTGGATAACGAGCGTTGGGATAATGTTTCTGAGCGCGTGACCGGCGAGGACTTTTTCAGCCGTCCGCACCGGACGATTTTCGGCCAGATGCAGCGCCTGCTGGAGCAGGGACGGCCGATTGACCTGATCACCCTGTCCGAAGCACTGGAAACCGGCGGAGAGCTGGAAAATGTCGGCGGGTTTGCCTACCTGGCAGAACTCTCGAAAAACACGCCAAGTGCGGCGAATATTAATGCGTATGCTGATATCGTCCGTGAACGTGCGGTGATCCGCGACATGATTTCGGTCGCCAATGAGATCGCCGATGCCGGTTATGATCCGCAGGGGCGTTCCAGTGAAGATCTGCTCGATCTGGCGGAATCCCGCGTGTTCCAGATCGCCGAAAACCGTGCCAATAAAGATGAAGGGCCGAAGGGGATCGAGGCGATTCTGGAAGAAACCGTCGAGAAGATCGAAAAGCTGTATGCCCAGCCGCACGACGGGGTAACCGGGGTATCGTCCGGTTATCAGGATCTGGATAAAAAGACCGCCGGTCTGCAACCCTCTGATTTAATTATTGTTGCAGCACGTCCGTCCATGGGGAAAACGACATTCGCCATGAACCTGTGCGAAAACGCCGCTATGACCGAAGAAAAACCGGTTCTGATTTTCAGTCTTGAGATGCCCGGCAACCAGATCATGATGCGTATGCTGGCTTCCCTTTCCCGTGTTGACCAGACCCGTATCCGTACCGGTCAGCTCGATGATGAGGACTGGGCGCGTATCTCCAGCACCATGGGTATTCTGCTGGAAAAGCGCAATATGTATATTGATGACTCGTCCGGCCTGACGCCGACCGAAGTCCGCTCCCGCGCACGGCGGATTTTCCGCGAACACGGCGGTTTAAGTCTGATTATGATCGACTACCTGCAATTAATGCGCGTACCGTCCCTCTCCGATAACCGTACTCTGGAAATCGCCGAGATTTCCCGCTCACTCAAGGCGCTGGCCAAAGAGTTGCAGGTGCCGGTGGTCGCACTGTCCCAGTTAAACCGTAGTCTGGAACAACGTGCTGATAAACGCCCGGTAAACTCCGACCTGCGTGAATCCGGATCTATCGAGCAGGATGCCGACCTTATTATGTTTATTTATCGTGATGAGGTGTATCACGAAAATAGTGATTTAAAAGGCGTGGCAGAAATCATTATCGGTAAACAGCGTAACGGCCCTATCGGAAGCGTCCGTCTGACCTTCAACGGTCAGTGGTCGCGTTTTGATAACTATGCAGGGCCGAGTTATGACGATGAATAAACCGCCTGAATATAACGCAGGCGGCATAATAACCCTGATAACAAACCTGACATCAACAACCCATAACCAAGGAACCCCTATGAAAGCGGCAACAGCCGTCATTGACCGTGGTGCGCTTCGCCACAACTGGCAGCAGATCCGGGCGCTTGCGCCGGACAGCCGTCATGTTGCGGTGGTCAAAGCAAACGCTTACGGCCACGGATTAGTCGAAATCGCCCGTGAACTCAATGAGGCGGATGCGTTTGCGGTGGCGCGTCTGAGTGAAGCGCACGCGCTGCGCGCCGGGGGTATTGTCAAACCTATCATCCTGCTGGAAGGTTTTTTTGATGCGACCGATTTACCGGTCATTGTTGCCAGTCGTCTGGAAGTCGCGGTTCATTTTGAAGAGCAGTTAATGGCGCTGGAGCAGGCGGAGTTATCTGATCCGGTTAAAGTCTGGATGAAAATTGATACCGGTATGCACCGTCTCGGCGTGCGGCCGGAAGAAGCGGAAGCATTTTATCAGCGGCTGTGTAACTGCAAAAATGTGCAGCAGCCGGTGAATATCATCAGCCATTTCAGCCGTGCCGATGAAGATGACGCACAGCCGACAGAAGCGCAGATCGCCCGCTTTATGGCATTTGCCGCCGGTAAACCGGGGGAAAAATCAATTTCCGCATCCGGTGGTATTCTTTACTGGCCTCAGGCGCACCTCGACTGGGTTCGTCCGGGGATCATTCTGTACGGTGTGTCGCCGAAAAGCGGCACCGAAGCCGGTGATTACGGCCTGAAACCGGTGATGACCCTCAAATCCCGTCTGATTGCCGTGCGCAAACACAAAGCCGGGGAAGCGGTTGGTTACGGCGGTACATGGGTCAGTGATCGCGATACCTGCCTGGGGGTGATCGCGGTCGGTTACGGTGACGGCTATCCGCGCAGTGCACCATCGGGCACGCCGGTGGTGATTAACGGACGCCGTGTTCCCATTGCCGGGCGTGTTTCTATGGATATGATAACTATCGACCTGGGGCCGGATTGCAGTGATAAAGCGGGCGATGAAGTCATTTTATGGGGCGATTCACTGCCGGTGGAGCAAATTGCAGAAGCCAGTGGTATCAGTGCTTATGAACTGATCACCAAGCTGACCTCCCGCGTGGCGATGGAATATCTGGACGAATAAAATGTGACGCGATATGTTCTGATAGTGAGAAAAATAACAATCAGGAGTATCGCTTGTGTTCGAACATGTAGACGCCTACGGCGGCGACCCGATCTTAACGCTCGTTGAGCATTTCAAACAGGATCCCCGGAAGGAGAAGGTCAATCTCAGCATTGGCCTCTATTACGACGATTCCGGGGTGACTCCGCAACTGAACAGCATCACACAGGCGAAACAGCGCTATAACGCGCAGGATACCGGAGCCTCACTGTATCTGCCGATGGAAGGTTTCGCCCCTTACCGCAGTGCGGTACAAACGCTGCTGCTGGGTGATGACAGCGGGCTTATCCGCGAAGGGCGCGTGGCGACGATCCAGACACTGGGTGGTTCCGGCGCACTGAAGATCGGCGCGGATTTCCTGCACCGCTGGTTCCCGGGATCGGATGTCTGGCTCAGTGATCCGACATGGGAAAACCATCAGGCGATCTTTGCCGGTGCCGGATTTAAAACCCATTATTATCCGTATTTCGATCCGCAGACCAAAGGCGTCAGATTTGATGAGATGCTGGCAACATTTGAGACGTTACCGGCAAAAAGCGTCATTTTACTGCATCCGTGCTGTCATAACCCGACCGGCTCTGATCTGACACCGGAACAGTGGGATAAGGTTGTTGCGGTAGTGAAAAAGCGCGAACTGATCCCGTTCCTGGATATTGCTTATCAGGGATTCGGCGGCGGAATGGAAGAGGATGCTTATGCTATCCGCGCCATGGCGGCGGCAGAAGTTCCGTGCTTTATCAGTAACTCGTTCTCAAAAATCCTCTCACTGTACGGTGAGCGCGTCGGCGGGTTGTCAGTCCTCTGTCCGTCACAGCAGGAAGCAGAGCGGGTGCTGGGCCAGCTGAAAGCGGGCGTGCGCCGTGTCTATTCCAGCGCACCGTCTTACGGTGCAAAACTGGTATCTGAAGTGCTGAACGATACCGGACTGAAAGCACAATGGCTGGCGGAAGTGGAAACCATGCGCAGCCGGATCGCGGATATGCGCACGGTGCTGGTGGATACCCTGAAAAATACACTGCCGGAGAAGAATTTTGATCATCTGCTGCATCAGCGCGGGATGTTCAGTTATACCGGGTTCAGTTCGGAGCAGGTCACGGCACTGCGTGAGCAGCATGCGGTGTATCTGGTCGGTTCCGGGCGTGTCTGCATGGCGGGAGTGAACCGTCATAATGTGGATGCGATTGCGCGGGCTTTTGCGGCGGTCAGCCGTTAATCCTCAGTAATGAAATGATGATGCGCGGAATAATTCTGTTCCGCGCCTGTTTCAGCGTAGCTGACTGTCTTTACTGCCGCGCCGGTTATAGCCGCTGAATGCGGCCTGTTTTTTATCTGCTTCTGCCTGACAGTTCACACACAGCTGTACGCCGGGTATCGCGTCACGCCGCGCCTGCGGGATCGGGTCACCGCACTCCTCACAAAACAGCGCACTTTCTCCTGTCGCCAGCTGGCTGCGCACCCGAGCGACCGCATCATCCAGTGTGGCATCAATCTGCTCCTGAACAGCAGAATCACTTGCCCATCCGCTTGCCATTTTCGCCTCCTGTTTCCGGTGGTTGCCCGATACTCTATTTTATCACGGGTTGCTTATTATTTCACCAGAACGGAAAGCGGATAAAAAAATACCGCAGCGGGTGCTGCGGTATTTTCAGAGGCGGGGAAGATTAATATCCTCTTTTCAGAATCGGCTTCAGGAAGCGGGCTGTGTGTGAGCGTTCACATGCTGCCACTTCTTCCGGGGTACCGGCGATAAGGATTTCACCGCCGCCGCTGCCGCCTTCCGGGCCTAAATCCACAATCCAGTCTGCGGTTTTAATCACATCCAGGTTATGTTCGATAACCACAATACTGTTACCCTGGTCGCGCAGCTGATGCAGCACTGCCAGCAGTTGTTCGATATCCGCGAAGTGCAGACCGGTAGTCGGTTCATCGAGGATATAGAGTGTCTGCCCGGTGCCGCGTTTGGACAGTTCCTTCGCCAGTTTCACCCGCTGCGCTTCACCGCCGGAGAGGGTTGTTGCCGACTGCCCGAGGCGGATATAAGAGAGGCCGACATCCATCAGTGTCTGTAATTTACGCGCCAGCGCCGGAACCACATCGAAAAACTCACGGGCTTCCTCGATAGTCATATCCAGCACTTCGTGGATATTTTTCCCTTTGTATTTCACTTCCAGGGTTTCGCGGTTATAGCGTTTGCCTTTGCACTGATCGCACGGCACATACACATCCGGCAGGAAGTGCATTTCCACTTTCAGCACGCCGTCACCCTGACAGGCTTCACAGCGCCCGCCCTTGACGTTGAAACTGAACCGCCCCGGTGTGTAGCCGCGTGAGCGGGATTCCGGTACGCCGGCGAACAGTTCGCGGACAGGGGTGAACACGCCGGTATAGGTTGCCGGGTTTGAACGCGGTGTCCGGCCGATAGGGCTCTGGTCGATATCGATCACTTTATCGAAATGTTCCAGACCTTCGACTGATTTATACGGCGCCGGGGTGACGGTAGTCGCACCGTTGAGCTGTGTCTGGGCAATCGGGAACAGTGTGTCATTGATCAGGGTGGATTTCCCTGAACCGGAAACCCCGGTGATGCAGGTAAACAGCCCGACCGGCAGATTCAGTGTCACATTCTTCAGGTTGTTGCCGCTGGCACCGGTAATGGTCAGCATTTTGGCCGGATCTGCCGCATTGCGTTTTTCGGGGATGGTGATCCGCCGTTCGCCGCTGAGGAACTTCCCGGTCAGGGACTCCGGTGTGCCGATAATATCGTCCAGCGATCCCTGAGCAACAATTTCCCCGCCGTGGACACCCGCGCCCGGGCCGATATCGATAATATGATCAGCGGCACGGATAGCATCTTCATCATGTTCAACCACAATCACGGTATTGCCGAGATCACGCAGGTGAACCAGGGTTTCCAGCAAACGGTCATTATCGCGCTGATGCAGCCCGATAGACGGTTCATCCAGCACATACATCACGCCGACCAGACCGGCGCCGATCTGACTGGCAAGACGGATACGCTGTGCCTCACCGCCGGACAGCGTTTCTGCGGAGCGGGAGAGGGTCAGGTAATTCAGACCGACGTTAACCAGGAATTTCAGGCGATCCTGAATCTCTTTCAGTACTTTTTCGGCGATTTTCGCGCGCTGGCCGCTGAATTTCAGGTTATTAAAGAAGTCCATCGCATGGCCGATGCTGAAATCAGAAATCTGCGGCAGTGTGGTGTCATCGACAAACACAAAGCGGGCTTCTTTTTTCAGACGGGTGCCGCCACAGGAAATACACGGGCGGTTACTGATATATTTGGCCAGTTCTTCGCGTACCGCCATGGATTCCGTCTCTTTATAACGGCGTTCCATATTGTGCAGCACACCTTCGAACGGATGATGACGGACTGTCACATCACCCCGGTCATTGGAATATTTAAATTCAATGGATTCACGACCTGAACCATTGAGGATCACTTTCTGAATTTTGGCCGGTAATTCTGAGTACGGGGATTCAATATCAAACTTATAATGATCCGCCAGGGACATCAGCATCTGATAATAATAGAAATTACGGCGATCCCAGCCGCGGATAGCCCCACCGCCGAGTGACAGATTCGGGTTCTGCACCACGCGATCCGGATCGAAAAACTGCTGTACACCCAGACCGTCACAGGTCGGGCAGGCACCAGCCGGGTTATTGAAGGAGAACAGGCGCGGCTCCAGCTCACTCATGCTGTATCCGCAGACCGGACAGGCAAAGTTCGCTGAAAATACCAGCTCTTCGGCACTGTTATCTTCCATATCGGCGATAACAGCGGTACCGCCGGACAGTGTCAGTGCCGTTTCAAAGGATTCCGCCAGGCGCTGTGTCAGATCATCCCGTACTTTGAAACGGTCAACCACCACTTCGATGGTGTGTTTGATCTGTAATTCCAGTTTCGGCGGATCAGAGAGATCACAAATTTCCCCGTCGATCCGTGCACGGATATAGCCCTGTGCCGCCAGGTTATCGAGCAGTTTGGTGTGTTCGCCTTTACGCTCTTTAACGACCGGTGCCAGCAGCATCAGTCGTTTGCCTTCCGGCAGGGTCAGAACATTATCCACCATCTGGCTGACCGTCTGTGCCGTCAGTGGAATATCGTGATCCGGACAGCGCGGCTCACCCACTCGGGCAAACAACAGACGCAGATAGTCATGGATCTCAGTAATGGTGCCCACGGTGGAACGCGGGTTATGGGAAGTGGATTTTTGCTCGATGGAAATTGCCGGGGAAAGCCCTTCAATATGATCCACATCCGGTTTTTCCATCAGCGACAGGAACTGACGCGCATACGCGGACAGGGATTCCACATAGCGGCGCTGCCCCTCGGCATAGAGTGTATCAAAGGCGAGGGACGACTTCCCGGAGCCGGATAACCCCGTGATAACAATCAGTTTATCACGCGGAATAATGAGGTTGATATTCTTCAGATTGTGGGTGCGGGCGCCCCGTATATCGATATTATCCATGTACCACTTCCCGGGAGTTTCAGATAGCGACCAATTTATTCAGCCTGATATTATTGCACATAATTTACTGAATGGATATCCAGTATCAGAAGAAATCTGTGTATAATCTCAGCAGCATTTGCCTGACAGCTGATGACATTTTGCGCAGCAGATTTTAGAGAAGACACGCAAATATGAAAAGCCGATCGCGGCAAAAGATTACCGATTCAAAAAAGTCACCCAGACGTGTTAGACTAGATCCTTATATGTTTTAAACAATTTCATCGGGAGCATTTCATGGCCAGCAGAGGCGTCAACAAAGTCATTCTTATCGGGAACCTGGGTCAGGATCCGGAAGTGCGTTACATGCCTAACGGCGGTGCGGTTACCAACATCACACTGGCGACATCAGAATCATGGCGTGATAAACAAACCGGCGAAATGAAAGAGAAAACCGAATGGCACCGTGTGGTGATCTTCGGCAAACTGGCAGAAATTGCCGGTGAATATCTGAAAAAAGGTTCACAGGTTTATATCGAAGGCTCACTCCAGACCCGTAAATGGCAGGATCAGAGCGGCCAGGAACGCTACACCACGGAAGTCGTGGTCAATATCGGCGGCAGCATGCAGATGCTGGGCGGCCGCAGCGGTGGCGGTGATAATGCATCACAGGGCGGTGGCTGGGGACAACCACAGCAGCCGCAACAATCCCAGCAGTTCAGCGGCGGCGGTAACCCGCGCCCGGCACAACAACCGGCAGCACCTGCACCGCAAAGCAATGAACCGCCAATGGATTTCGATGACGATATTCCGTTCTGATCTGAATATCTGTTATTTCATATAAAAAATCCCGCGTTGGCGGGATTTTTTATATCTGTGATCTGCAATCAGTCCGCAGTGTCGGTGATAATACCGTTAATGGCGCGCGTGACACAGGTTGCACTGAGTTTTGAGTAACCACCTCCGCCAAGAAAAACAGCGGGAAATTGTTTCTCTGACAGGAACTGCCAGGTTGTTTTGTCTCTTTCTGCAATATCACCGATTGTCAGTGAAAGGCCGCCGAGTTTATCTGCTTCAAGCGGATCTGTGCCGGTAATGACAAATGCTATTTTATAGTTACCGTTTATCTTATTTAAGGCATCACGGTATTGTCTCAGATAATGATTACCACGGGTTTTTTCCGGAAGCGGAACAGGGATATCAACACGTTCACGTGTATATTTTGACTGCGGATAAATATCCTGATTATAAATATCAAGGATCGTCACTCTGTTGTTATCCATAAAATCGACAGCATTACCATTGCCGTGATGTGCATCCGTATCAATAATTAATATTCTGTCATCCGCGGACAGGATATTTCTCCGGCGTAATTCCTGATAGCAAATCGTGATGTCATTATAGATACAGAATCCCTCCATATTCTGGTGAGATGCGTGATGATAGCCACCGGCAAGATTCCAGAAAATGGTGTTCTCCTGTATCGCTTTTTGTGCTCCCAGCAATGTGCCGGCGATACCAAAACGCATGGGAGTTAATACATGCTTATCCAGATATGAATAGCTGAGGAAGGGGGCCGGAGGGAACTCAAGTGCTCTCAGGATACCCTTTTTATTTTTGACTCTGTATTTCATTATCCCGGAAAGATAATCTTCTGTGATCTGCTCATCTATAGCGGAATCAGGCATGTGAAACCGGATTTTACTGTTATTTTTCAAATCATTAAAAATAGATTTGAATTTCATCCCGTAAAACGGATGAAAGTAACTCAACAGTCCGATGTCAAAATTATAATTCTCACTATAGATTACATTCATACTATATTTACCGAGAGTTCCTGTGCATACCGTAAGATATCATGAGGTGTCCAGATCCCTCTACCCAGAGTTGAACCTAAATATTTGGAATAATTACTGGCTGATGGGGTAAAGCCGGGTTTTTTAT
The DNA here is from genome assembly GCF_032989665.1 of Morganella sp. BCCO 40_0007. NCBI lineage: Bacteria > Pseudomonadati > Pseudomonadota > Gammaproteobacteria > Enterobacterales > Morganellaceae > Morganella > Morganella sp. BCCO 40_0007. The sequence goes on from NZ_JAVBIN010000016.1 coordinate 38,415, forward strand.
CACAGGCAACAGCCAGGCATTCAGCAACAATATGAGAGCAGTTATTGCGGGCCAGCTGATATCTCGGTGTGTTACTCATCAGTTCTGCGATATGAAATGCAAGTTTTTCTTCATTGATTTCATTAATAGTGACAACCCGGGGTTGCCTGTTGCCTTCATTTTCAATATCTTCCTTTAACGCGCCCATAAAGGCACCGGGATGACTATTGGATTTAATTTTAAGATCTTTTTTTCCTGCACTGTCTTTTGGCCAGAAACTGACGTAGTTTCCCTGAAACGAAAGAGATGCATGTCCGATATATTTTCCTTCCGGCAACCAGATATAAACTTTTAACATGTAACACTCCTTGTTTTTAACTGAGTGCTAAATGTATTTTTTTATCCGTAAAGCGAAATAATGATTAGTCTTAATCTTATTTTTTCATGCATATCGTCTGCATATGAAACATGAAATGTACTTTGCTGAAATATCACAGATGAAAATAAGGTGTTATCAGCTCAGAATAAATAAGAAAAAAATTACTTTTCTGCGTAGTTCTGCATAGTCAGCGGCAAAAAAATACCCCTTACGTCGGGTGACAGTAAGGGGTGATGTCTCATGCCGTTGGATGAACACATGAGATTGCCCGGGGTTAACAGGCAGTACAGCTTATGTTTTTATAAGTCCTGTTTTTATCCTGTTTGTCTGATTTTTTATCAGAACGGGTATTTTTATTATAAATATCTGTCGTAACCGGATGTGTGTTTGCTCTTTTTAAAGAAAAAACCCAATGAAACCATTGGGTATCAATGCGTTATATACTCAATTTTTATTAAAATATGATAAGAGGCTTAAAGAGCATGTGTCGGATTACGTTTTATCTGTAAACCTGAAACGTGACAATCACAGCAGTAATTATATGTGATCAATATCACGTAAAAACACCTGTTTTAGCTGTATTTGTAATTTCGATGTAACTTGTCAGATTATTTTTAACCAAATAATCACATTTTAACGTATTCTGTTAATCGGCCCGGTAATTGAATAAATCCTGTTTTTTATTGCACTGAGCAATAAAACTGATAAAAAAATGATTTTTAGTGACTGACAGCGATAATGTGAACAGGCGCTGTTTTCAGTGATCTCCCTGCGATATATTCCGCTGTGATTTTCGTTCCATGGTTTGTATAGCTCCGGATAATTGTTTCTTTTCCCTTTTTTATCGCTGTTTTTTAGCGGAAACAGTACTGTTTCCCGCTGTAACAGTAAATTGAGTATTTTGATATTTTATTTTAAATCAATAGGTTAGTTATTTTTGATTTTTATGGTAGTGATTTATTAGTGATAATGATCACAATTCAGCGGCTGAATAAAAAATAAATGAAAAAAGGCTTGTACAGATTTCATTCTTATGTTTTTTTAAAGTACGAACCGAATTTATTCATACACAATTTACTGTTGAGAGATACCCCGTGAAACCATTCACCCGTCCGCAAAACGTACTACTAACAACCGCGCTATCAGACGCGGTTGTCGTCGTGCGTGTGGTAGTGGTGGTGGTCGTCGGCAGCGCGCCGTAACGGGCTGGGATCAGCAACAGGATCACTAACCCCGCCGGCGTAAACCGAGCGGGGTTTTTTTATGTCAGGCTCCGCGAAACTGAACCGGTTGTTAAGAAAAGGATGATGTTATGGGAGCTTCACAGCAGACTCAGGCAAAAACCCGGATGACGGGGGCGGAATTAATTATCCGCATGTTAGAACAGCACGGGATCACTTCTGTCTCCGGGATTCCGGGCGGGGCGGCTCTGCCGCTGTATGATGCGCTAGGCAAAAGCCGCATCCGCCATATCCTCGCCCGTCACGAACAGGGGGCCGGGTTTATCGCGCAGGGTATTGCCCGCACAACCGGCAAAGCGGCGGTATGTATCTCCTCCAGCGGGCCGGGTGCGACCAATCTGATGACCGCGATTGCGGATGCCAAACTGGATTCGGTTCCGCTGGTTTGTATCACCGCCCAGGTCTCTTCGCCGATGATCGGTACTGATGCCTTCCAGGAAGTGGACACTTACGGCATGTCTATCCCTATCACCAAGCATAATTATCTGGTACGCAACGTTCAGGATCTGCCGGGTATTATTGCGGATGCATTCCGTATTGCGGAATCCGGCCGTCCGGGACCGGTCTGGGTGGATGTGCCGAAAGATGTTCAGGCAGCCATCATTGAGATTGATGAATTGCCGCCAATCATGCCAAAAGATTCGTTACCACTGTTTGATGCCGAAAAAGTCAGCGAAGCGGCCGCCATGATTAATCAGGCGAAGCGCCCGATCCTGTATATCGGCGGAGGTATTGTGGCTTCACAGTCACAGCAGCTGGTGCAGAGTTTTGCCGAACGTGCCGGGTTACCGACCACCATGACCCTGATGGGGTTAGGTACCATTCCGCAGCAGCATCCGCTCTATCTGGGGATGTTAGGGATGCACGGCGCCCGCTATACCAACATGATTTTGCAGGAATCTGATTTGCTGATTGTGATCGGGGCGCGTTTTGACGACCGGGCCATCGGCAAAGCCGAGCAGTTCTGCCCGGATGCCAAAATTATTCATGTGGATATCGACCGTGCGGAGATCAGCAAGATCAAGCAGCCGGATATCGCGATCAACGCGGACGCCGGACAGGTTCTCGCCATGCTGCTGCCGCAGATTGAGGTGAATACGCGTCAGGCGTGGAATGATCATATCACGCAGATCAAGCAGGAATTCCCTCTGGAGCAGATCAACAAGAGCAATCCGTTAAGTCACTTCGGGCTGATCGCTGCGGTGGCGGATGCGGTGGATAACGATGCCATTATCACCACGGATGTCGGTCAGCACCAGATGTGGGTGGCGCAGGCGTATCCGTTATGCCGTCCGCGCCAGTGGCTGACCTCCGGCGGGCTGGGAACCATGGGCTTTGGTTTACCGGCGGCGATTGGTGCCGCACTGGCGGAGCCGTCACGCAAAATTATCTGCTTTACCGGTGACGGCAGTATTATGATGAATATCCAGGAGATGGCGACAGCCGCAGAGCATAATCTGGATATCAAAATTATTCTGATGAATAACCAGGCGCTGGGGATGGTTCACCAGCAGCAGACGCTGATGTTCGATGAGCATATTGTGGCATCTGCCTATCCGTATCAGACTGATTTTGTGACGATTGCCAAAGGTTTCGGATTGCATACCTGTGATCTGAATAAAGAGAGTGATCCGCATGCTGCATTGCAGGCGGCGATTGACCATCCCGGGCCGTGTCTGATCCACGCATTAATCGATGTCAGTGAAAAAGTGTGGCCGATGGTATTGCCGGGTGATGCCAATATCGATATGGTCACAGCCTGATGACAGAGGACAGAATCATGGAAAAAAATAATCAGCCTATCGCTCTGGAACTGGTCGTCCGTAACCACCCCGGTGTTATGACGCACATTTGCGGTCTGTTTGCCCGCCGGGCGTTTAACGTGGACGGTATTCTGTGCCTGCCGCTGCCGGGACAGGATCACAGCCATATCTGGCTGCTGGTGAAATCGGATGATCGACTAAGCCAGATGGTCAGTCAGGTGGAAAAACTGGAAGACGTGCAGGACGTGAAGTACAACGAAGATATCAGTATCTTTGAACAACTGAATAAATACATTCAGTAGAGTGATAAAACCGGGCTGATAAGCCCGGTTTTTTGTCCGGAATTACGGCGATGTCTGGCCGATATGGGAATAAGACATAATCAGCGTACCGCTCAGCTCACCTTCCATGCAGATATAAGAGTGGGGAATATCACAGGAGAACGCATAGAAATCCCCCGTTTCCAGCAGTACTGTCTGATCTTCATTAAAGCGCATCATCAGCGTACCCTGATGGATAAGAATATGTTCATGGGTACCGGTACTGTGCGCGGGACTGTTAATAATCGCACCGCGGATCATCTTCAGGTGCCAGATCTCCGAAATATTCCCCATACCGACACGGAATTTAAAATCTTCCGCATATTCCCCTTTAAAGACTTTATTTTTTTCGTAACGGGGATAACCTTCATTACTGGCGGTAAACAGATCGCCCAGCGGAAAACGCAGTGCAACGGCAATGGCCTCCAGTGTATCGATACGCGGATTGGAATCACCGGATTCCAGTTTGGACAGCGCGGCTTTCGAGATGCCGGAGAGTTTTGAAAGATCATTGAGCGACAGGTTACGCGCCTGGCGCAGCAGTTTGACTTTCTGGCCGATGTGGGCACTGGTTTTAAGCATAATGTAATTGATACCAATGAAATTTGCAGGGAAACCCTGTTAGTATTGCACACTTGTTGTACAACAGTAAGCCGTGATTTTCCGGAAAGACAGGTCTGATAAATGATGTTATCAGATGAAAGCGTCCGGCATGGTGATAATTAACATATGTCATTAAACGGGTGCTCACCATGATCTACACCCTGCCATGGGCAGATTTTTTCATCTGTTTTACCGTGCTCTTCGCCGGTTATCTGGTCTTCGGGATGGTCGGATTCGGATCTGCGCTGATCGCAAGTCCGGTGCTGGCTTTCTTTATTCCGGTTTCGCACATTGTGCCGATGCTGGCACTGATGGATCTGGGCGCGGCGGTGATTAACATTACCCGCGACGGGCGCAAAGCCGATTTTGCCGAGCTGAAATGGATGGTGCCGCTGATGATCGGCGGCAGTCTGATTGGTGCGGCGATTCTGCTGAAAACACATCCTGATTTGCTGGCGGTGCTCCTCGGAGCGTTTATTGTTCTCTATGCGCTTTATTCTCTCTTTATTAAGAAGACGGCACGGCATTATCCGCAGAAATACATTATTCCGTTTGGTATCGGCGGCGGTATTCTGAGTGCGCTGTTCGGGGCGGGCGGGTTTGTGTATGCCATCTATTTTGCCGGGCGGATTGAGGACAGAAACCGGTTCCGTATCACGCAGACCACGCTGATTGGCTTCAGTACATTAACCCGCGTGATTATTTTTCTGATCATGGGCATCTATTGGAACAGCGAAATCGCTATTACTGCGCTGCTGTTTCTGCCTGCGATGGTGGCGGGGATTGTCCTCGGGCGGCATATCACCATGCGTATTCCGAAAGAGGCCTTTTTCCGTTTCCTGAATATGGTGATCCTGCTGGCCGGGCTGACGCTGCTGATCAGTAACCTGGTGCACTGACGGCGGTCAGCGCAGGATTTTTTTAGCGCATTGCCGGGCGCGCAACAGCTCATCACCGGTTTTGCTTTTACGGAAACAGTCGCGGTAGCGGGCGGCATAGGCACGGTATTCTGCCTGTGCGTCCGGCAGCGGCAGTGACAGCAGATGATTAATAAAGGTAAAACTGCCGATCTCCGCATGCTGAAAATCCACCGGATTTTTCCATTCCCCGCCCCAGCGGAGAAAACCGTGGCTGAAAACCAGCGGCAGCACCGTTTCCATTTTTCCGTTACGAATGTTTTCTCTGTTGGTCAGCGCCGTGGCGGATTGCGGCGGGCTGATGGTCACACGGCCGTTTTTATCGCGGAAGCGGTAAGGGTTTTGCTGCGGATTAATATCGATCGCCATGCCGTAAGCGTGTTTTGACCAGGCTTTCTGACTTGCCTGACGACGGCCGTTAAATGCCGACGTATTATTGGCGGCCATGGATGCCTCATCATCACCGCCGAAATCCTCTATCGGCAGCACACTGTGCAGCGGAAATTTCTGCCGGTACAACTCACCGAACAGCGCTTCCGTTTCAGGGGCAATAATATCGGCGACAGTAATGGTGCCGGTGCGGGTTTCACCCTCAAAGGTGATAAACCGGACATCCACATTCACCAGCCGTTCACAGGGCACCGGGTTTTCCGGTGTGATAATGCCAAGTGCGGTCATAGCGCGGCAGGTGTCCGGGCTGAGCGGGGTGATCGCGGCATGTGCCGCCGGTAAAACAGCGCAGAACAGGCTCACGGGGAGGAGATAAGCAGTCAGTTTCATTACAGATTCCGTCATCAGGCACCGGGACGGATGATGATAACCCGTCTGTGCGGCAGATGTGAAAAAATTCCCGGATTTGGCCTTGATTATCAGGATTTTTCCTAAGATAATCGTTTGCCTCAAAAAATCACATCTTTTCTCTGTTGAAAGCCAAACGTTTGCGTCGTGTGTATCCGGTTTTTTTACCCGGAAACCGGCAGATTTTTTCTGAAAACGCAATCGTTTACGTGATGTGACACAAAATTCATTAACACAGGTGATGACATGTCTGCGACACAGCCGCAAAGCGGGTGCAAATTAGACCAATTTTTTAAACTGACTGAGCGCGGAACGACTGTCCGCCGTGAAGTTCTCGCCGGACTGACCACATTCCTGGCGATGGTGTACTCCGTGATTGTTGTGCCGGGTATGCTCGGCCAGGCGGGTTTCCCGCATACGGCAGTTTTTATCGCCACCTGTCTGGTTGCCGGGTTCGGCTCTCTGCTGATGGGGCTGTGGGCGAATCTGCCGATGGCGATCGGCTGTGCGATCTCCCTGACAGCCTTTACGGCATTCAGCATGGTGCTTGGTCAGAATATCCCGATTCCGGTCGTACTGGGCGCGGTCTTCCTGATGGGAGTTCTGTTTACCCTGATCTCCGTAACCGGTATCCGGACATGGATCCTGCGTAATATTCCGATGGGGATTGCACACGGTACCGGTATCGGTATCGGCCTGTTCCTGCTGCTGATCGCCGCCACCAATATCGATCTTGTGATTAAAAACCCGAACGCAGGTATGCCGGTGGTGCTGGGGGATTTCACCTCTTTCCCTGTGATGATTGCACTGGCCGGTCTGGCGGTGATTTTCGGCCTGGAACGTCTGAAAGTCCCGGGTGCGGTACTGCTGGTTATTATTGCGATTTCCGTTATCGGGCTGATTTTTGACCCGAATGTGAAATATCAGGGCTTTTTCAAATTACCATCTCTTGGTGATGACGGACTGTCACTCTTTTTCAGCATGGATATTATGGGCGCACTGAAGCCGCTGGTGTTGCCGACAGTCCTGGCACTGGTGATGACGGCGGTGTTTGATGCGACAGGTACGATCCGCGCGGTTGCCGGTCAGGCAAATCTGCTGGATAAAGATAATCAGATCATTAACGGCGGCAAAGCACTGACAACTGACTCAGTCAGCAGTATTGTGGCCGGTGTTGTCGGCGCGGCACCTGCTGCGGTGTATATCGAATCTGCGGCCGGTGCTGCTGCGGGTGGCCGTACCGGTCTGACCGCGACGGTAGTCGGTGTGCTGTTCCTGCTGATCCTGTTCCTCTCTCCGCTCTCTTATCTGGTTCCGGCCTATGCCACGGCACCGGCACTGATGTATGTCGGCCTGCTGATGCTGAGTAATGTCAGTAAACTGGATTTCGGTGACTTTGTCGGTTCGATGTCCGGTTTACTGTGTGCGGTGTTTATTGTGCTGACCGGTAACATTGTAACCGGGATTATGCTGGGCTTTGCTTCACTGGTTATCGGCCGTATCGCCGGGGGTGAATGGCGTAAGCTGAATATCGGCACTGTTCTTATCGCAGCGGCACTGGTGGCGTTTTATGCTGGCGGCTGGGCAATTTAAGTAATAAATCACCACTTAACGGAAGTTGGTGGTGACGATACGCTTTATTTATACGATTTGTCTCAAAATACTAATTAATTGCCCGAATTAATGGCATGAGAAGATAAAATAGCAGTGGCGGATAACGCATCCGCCGCTGCTTTTTTTGTATGATAGTGGCAACCGGCGGTAATTTTTTCTCTTCCGGGGTCTTATTACGGTTTTTTTGCCGTTATTAACAGTGTCTTCTTTGTCAGCGGGCTGATTAAGCCCTAAGTTCAGTAAGGGTAATATGGAAATATTCTTTACGATTCTTATTTTGATTCTGGTCGTGTCGGTGTCCGGTGTTCTCACCAAAATGATTCCGTATCGTATTCCGTTACCTATTATTCAGATCGCAATGGGGGCACTGCTTGCCTTCCCGCAGTTTGGTCTGCATGTCACGTTCGACCCTGAACTGTTTCTTGTCCTGCTGATACCGCCGTTGCTGTTTGTTGACGGCTGGAAAACCCCGACCCGGGAATTTATGCAGAAAGGGCGGGAAATCTTCATTCTGGTGCTGTTCCTGGTGCTGGTCACCGTTATTGGTATCGGGTATCTGATCTACTGGCTGATGCCGGGGATTGAGCTGATTCCGGCCTTTGCTCTTGCTGCGGTACTGTCACCTACAGATGCCGTGGCGCTGTCGTCGATTGTCGGCAAAGGGCGCATTCCGAAACAGATGATGGGCATTCTGGAAGGCGAGGCGCTGATGAACGACGCCTCCGGTCTGGTCGCGCTGAAATTTGCCGTGGCAATTGTCATGGGCACGATGATTTTCTCGGTCACCGGGGTCACGCTGGAATTCTTCAAAGTCGCTATCGGCGGTCTGCTGGCGGGGGTGGCGGTCACCTGGCTGTACAGTAAATCGCTGCGTCTGATGAGCCGCTGGAGCGGGGATGACCCGGCCACGCAAATCGTCTTTATGTTGCTCCTGCCGTTTGCTTCTTATCTGATTGCGGAACATATCGGTGTGTCCGGTATCCTGGCGGCCGTGGCAGCAGGGATGACTATCAGCAAATCCGGCGTGATCCGCAATGCGCCGCTGGCGATGCGTCTGCGGGCAGATAACGTCTGGGGGATGCTGGAATTCGTCTTTAACGGTCTGGTCTTTATTATGCTCGGCCTGCAACTGCCGGGGATCTGGCAGGTGTCCGTTATTGAGGCGGAACTGGACCCGACAGTAGAAACATGGATGCTGTTTACCGCGGTTATCGTGATCTATTTTGCCCTGCTGGTACTGCGTTTCTGCTGGCTGTGGATGATGAAAACCGTCAGCCGCCTGACCTTAAAACGCAAACCGCTGGACTTTACATTCTACACCACCCGTGACCTGTGGCTGGCGTCATTTGCCGGGGTGCGCGGGGCGATAACACTGGCGGGTGTGCTGTCCATCCCGCTGTTCCTGCCGGACGGCACGCCGTTCCCGGCCCGTTATCAGATGGTGTTTATCGCCGCCGGGGTGATTATCTTCTCGCTCTTTATGGGGGTGGTATCACTGCCGTTCCTGCTCAAGGGCATGAATGTCGGGGATAAACAGGCAGATGCCAATGAAATCCGCGCGGCGAAAGCGGCGATGGCGGAAGTGGCGATTGTCAGTATCGGCAAGATGGAAGAGCGTTTGTCCGCCAGTTCGGACGAGGCGCTGGATGCGGAAGCTATCAGCGAGGTGGCTTCGCGGGTTGCCGGACACCTCAGGCGGCGTACCGCCGGGGGGGATGAGATGGAATACAATCTCCAGGTGGAAGATCTGGAACGCCGTTTCCGTCTGACGGCACTGCGTGCCGAGCGCGGGGAGCTGTATCACCAGCGTGCGACCCGTAATATCAGCAATGAAACCCTGCAACTGCTGCTGCATGATCTGGATCTGCTGGAAGCCCTGCTGGTTGAGAAAGAAACATAACCGATGCCGTTACTGATTATTACCACGATTTTATGGGCCGCATCATTCAGCCTGATTGGCGAGTATCTCGCCGGTCAGGTGGACAGCTGGTTCTCTGTATTAGTCCGGGTGTCGCTGGCGGCACTGGTTTTCCTGCCGTTTCTGCGCTGGCGCGGGATCGCCACAAAAGTCATTCTGATGTATATGGCGGTGGGTGCCTGTCAGCTCGGCATTATGTATCTCTTTGTTTTCCATGCCTACAACTACCTGACTGTCGCGGAATTTCTGCTGTTCACCGTGCTGACGCCGCTTTATGTGACACTGATTTATGATCTGCTGGAGCGGCGCGGGTTGCGGTGGGGATATGTGTTCAGTTCGCTGCTGGCGGTGATTGGTGCGGCGGTGATCCGCTATGACCATCTCAGTGATTCTTTCTGGACAGGGCTGATTCTGGTGCAGCTGGCGAATATCTTCTTTGCCATCGGCCAGGTGGGTTACAAGCGGCTGATGGAAGTGCATCCGCTGGTGCAGCGCACGGCATTCTCCTGGTTCTACCTCGGTGCCTGTGTGGTGGCGCTGGCGGGCTGGCTGCTGTTCGGTAATTTCGCCAAAATGCCGTCCACGCAGTTACAGTGGGGCGTCCTGCTGTGGCTGGGGATTGGTGCTTCCGGGATCGGCTACTTTATGTGGAACTACGGTGCCACACAGGTGGACGCCGGAACACTCGCGATCATGAACAACATGATGGTTCCGGCGGGGTTACTGGTGAACTTCGCCATCTGGCAGCAGCATCCGGACTGGCTCACGTTCAGCATTGGCGCAACCCTGATTGTTGCATCGCTGTGGGTGCACCGGGTATGGATACTGAAGCCGTCTTTACAAAAGGCAGATTGTCCACCGCGTGCTGACGCGTCGCACGAATAAACGACTCAACAGCCGGCTGACGCTGTTCCCCGCTGCGGTTTGCGGCATACAGCCGGCTCCACAATCCTTCCCCTAAGGTTTTGGTCACCACCATTCCCTGTCTTTCGAAATTCTCCACCGCCCAGTGCGGCAGTGCGGCGATCCCCATACGGGCAGCCACCATCTGGATCATCAGCAGGGTGTTATCCACGGTTTTTATCTGCGGGGAAACACCGGCCGGTTGCAGGAAACGCCGCCAGATATCAAAGCGCTGACGTTGCACCGGATAAATCAGCAGGGTTTCTGCTGTCAGATCCTGCGGCTGAATATGCAGACGGCGGGCCAGCGGATGATCCGGTGCCACCACCAGTTTCACCTCATAATCAAACAGTGGTGTATACGTCAGCTTCCCGTTGTGCTGCTCATCAATGTCGGATGTCAGCACCACATCGAGTTCGCGTTTCAGCAGTTCCGGCTGCGGATCAAAACTGACGCCGGAAGTGAAATCGACATTAATCTGCGGCCAGCTTTCGCGGAAATGCGCCAGTGCGGGGGTCAGCCACTGAATGCAGCTGTGGCACTCAATCGCCACGCGCAGCGCGGTCAGCCCCGGCTCATTACACTCACGGATAGCATCTTTCACCAGCGGCAGTACCTGCTCTGCCAGTTGCAGCAGCACCTGTCCCTGCGGAGTGAATTGCAGCGGCTGGGTTTTGCGGATAAAAATCCGGTAGCCGAGCCGGTGTTCCAGTTCACTGAACTGATGGGAAAGGGCGGATTGTGTCTGATGTAACGCACCTGCTGCTCCCGCGAGCGACCCTGACTGATTCAGTGCCTGAATCGTTTTTAAATGTTTTATTTCTATCATGAGGAACCTTCAGGTTAGCGATGAAGAATTTGCGCTTGTTTCTTATACAGTACCCGTTGATTATGGATGTGTAAACATCTGGATGGCTAAATGATAGGATTTTTTATGACGACACATAATCACACTCTGGGTTTTCCGCGTATCGGTCTGAAAAGAGAACTGAAAAAAGCGCTTGAAGGTTACTGGGCAGGGCAGATTTCGCAGGATGAGCTGCGCGATACCGGCCGTGAATTACGCCGCCGCCACTGGCAGCTGCAAAAAGAGGCCGGGGTTGAATTATTGCCGGTCGGGGATTTCGCCTGGTACGATCATGTTCTCGGCACCAGTCTGCTGTTTGGTAATGTGCCGCCGCGTCATGCCGGTGCTGACGGGGATATTGACCTCGATACGCTGTTCCGTATCGCCCGTGGCCGTGCGCCTTCCGGTGAACCGGCCGCAGCAGCGGAAATGACAAAATGGTTTAACACCAACTATCACTATATTGTGCCGGAGTTTCAGCGCGGGCAAACCTTCAGCGTGAGCTGGCCGCAGCTGTTTGACGAGGTGGATGAGGCGCTGGAGCAGGGCTTTGCGGTGAAACCGGTACTGCTCGGGCCGGTCACGTATCTGTGGCTCGGCAAAGTGAAAGGCGCTCAGTTTGATCGCTTATCATTACTGCCGTCACTGCTGGCAGCCTATAAAACCGTGCTGGAAAAACTGGCGGAGCGCGGTATTGAGTGGATTCAGATTGATGAACCGGCACTGGTACTGGATTTACCACCGGAATGGCAGTCCGCTTACCGTACCGCGTATGATGCTTTGCAGGGGCATACCAAACTGCTGCTGACCACCTATTTTGACAGCGTGGGCCACCATCTGCCGCTTATCTGTGAACTACCGGTGCAGGGGCTGCATGTTGATTTTGTCGCAGGCAGCGATGATATTCAGGCTATTCATGAAGCCTTACCGGCAGACTGGCTGCTCTCCGCCGGTCTGATTAACGGGCGCAATGTCTGGCGTGCCGACCTGCGGCAAAAATATGATGTGATAGCACCACTGGCCGGAAAACGTGATCTGTGGATTGGCACATCCTGCTCGCTGCTGCACAGTCCGATTGACCTGCGTGACGAAACCAAGCTGGATGAGGAAGTCAAAAGCTGGTTTGCTTTTGCGCAGCAGAAATGTGAAGAACTGGCATTGCTGACCCGTGCGGTCAACAGCGGCTCGGCGGGTGATATTGCCGCGCTGGAGAAATACAGTGCCCCTATCACGCTGCGCCGCCACTCTTCCCGCGTGCATAACGCCGCAGTCGCGGCCCGGCTGGCGGCGGTAACCGCCCGCGACAGTGAACGTGCCGCGCCGTACGCTGAGCGTGCAGAGGCACAACGCAGTCGTTTTAATCTGCCGCTGTGGCCGACCACCACAATCGGTTCTTTCCCGCAAACGACGGAAATCCGCGGGTTACGTCTGAACTTCAAAAAAGGAAATATCGATAAAGCGTTCTACCGTACCAATATCTCTGAACATATTAAGCAGGCGATTAATGAGCAGGAACGGCTCGGACTGGATGTGCTGGTTCACGGTGAAGCGGAACGTAATGACATGGTGGAGTATTTCGGCGAGCATCTCGACGGTTATGTCTTTACGCAGAACGGCTGGGTGCAGAGTTACGGCTCCCGCTGTGTGAAACCGCCGGTGATCATCGGTGACATCAGCCGTCCGGAACCTATCACGGTTGACTGGGCGACGTACGCACAATCCCTCACCAGCAAACCGGTGAAAGGCATGCTGACCGGGCCGGTGACCATTCTCTGCTGGTCATTCCCGCGCGAGGATGTCAGCCGCGAAACTATTGCCAAACAGATTGCTCTGGCACTGCGTGATGAAGTGGACGATCTACAGAAAGCCGGGATCGGTATTATCCAGATCGATGAACCGGCACTGCGTGAAGGGCTGCCGCTGCGCCGCGAAGAGTGGGCGGAGTATCTCACCTGGGCGGTGGATGCCTTCCGGCTCAATGCCGCAGTCGCAGAGAATGACACTCAGATCCACACCCATATGTGTTACTGCGAATTCAATGACATCATGGATTCCATCGCGGCGCTGGATGCGGATGTGATCACCATTGAAACATCACGCTCGGATATGGAACTGCTGGAAGCATTCGAAGATTTTGATTATCCGAATGAAATCGGGCCGGGTGTTTATGATATTCACTCACCGAATGTACCGGAAGTGGAGTGGATTGAAGCCCTGCTGCGCAAAGCGGCGGATAAGATCGCCGTGGAGCGTCTGTGGGTTAACCCGGACTGCGGCCTGAAAACCCGCGGCTGGGATGAAACCCGCAAAGCTCTGGCAAACATGGTGGAAGCGGCGCGCCGTCTGCGGGAAAATCCGCTGACATCCCGCTGAGGAAATCTGCCTTATATAAGAAGAGAAAAGCCGGTCAGTGATGATCGGCTTTGTGTTATGTGCCGTCAGCTGACCGGACGGAAATCCGGCCCGCTGAAGCAGCGTGTTGCCCGGCCGCGTTCGATCTGGTGATGTGACCGGTGGCGCTCGCCGTTCAGTGATGCGGACTGCTGTTGCTGATACTGGCTGAGATGCCATTCAATCAGGCGGCAGGCCAGTTTTTTGTTGGCGTGCTGACTGCGTTCAGACTGCACTTTGACCGTAATACCGGTGGCAATGTGCGTGGCCCGGACAGCGGATTCTGTCTTATTCACATGCTGACCGCCCGGCCCCTGTGATTTAAGACGTTCAAAGACAATCTCGCTGTCTGATACTGCCTGCGGCGCAGTAAAACGGCGGATACCGATAAACCAGTTTTTACGCCGGTGTGTCGGGCGGAACGGGCTGGCACACTGCCACTGCAATGTCCCGCACCAGCGATCCGCCAGCGTATCCGCAAACTCTCCGTCCAGTGACAACAATGCGGAATGCAGTCCGTGCTGTGACGGCATTTCCTCCGCAATGGTCACGGTGACCGGCGACTGTGCGGCCTCCTGCAAAAAGAGACGCAGCGCATGCTTCACTGCCAGGCAGCACTCTTCCGGGCCGTGAGCTGCAGAAAACTGTAATAACATCAGCAGCACTCCCCGCTCGTTTTGTAGGTCAGCAACGGTTTCAGTCGTGCCACTACGGTAATCAGTCCGGCACCGCACAGACTGTCTATCACTGTCTCAATAGATTTATAGGATTGCGGCGCTTCCTCATAAATCAGTTGTTTATTGGCGCAGATAACCCGGCTGCCGAGATCAGTCCGGGATAACTGTGCCGGCGTATAACGGTGAGAAAGACGTCCTTTACACTCGGTACGCATCCATTTACGCCCTGCGCCGTGTGCGAGAGAGTAAAGGCTGTCAGCGGTTGCATGCGGTTTCACCAGATAACTGTAATCCCCCCGTGAACCGGGGATCACCACATAATCATGATTTACCGGGGTTGCCCCTTTCCGGTGCAGCCAGCCGTCACGTCCGTTGATCGTACAGGCCTCCACCAGGTTGTGATTGATATCGAGTACCGCGTCACCCCCGGTACGCAGTTGCTGCATCATCCGCAGCGCAATCAGCGCCCGGTTATGCTGTGCAAAATCCAGTGCCTGCTGATGTGCCGCCAGATATTCAGCCGCTTCCGGTGTGTTTTCTGTCAGTCCGCCGTGGCTGAACTGCTCAACATGATGACGCAGAACCATCTGCCCCAGCCCGCGTGAACCGCTGTGAACCAGCAGTATTACACGCTGTTTATCCAGCCCGGACGCGGCAAACAGCCCGTCATCACAGATCTTATCGATCTGCTGAAACTCAGCGAAATGATTTCCGCCGCCGACAGAAGACAGAGACGCCGCAAACGGATGTGATGCGAAATGATCGCTCACGTGCTCTGTCAGCCAGTCTGCATCTGCATGGTCATGCATGCTGCGCAGTTGTTTTTCTGCCTTGTCAGCATTGAGTTTGCTGACTTTCAGCTCAGTCTGGTACAGCGCCATACCACAGCCGATATCGTTACCGACCAGCGCGGGATAAAAACGGCCTTCAGAGAAAAATGCCGCACCCACCGGATAGCCTCTGCCGGGATGCAGATCCGGCATACCGGCAACAGCCGTCATACCCGGTAATTGTGCGGTGGTGATCAGTTGCTGAATCGCGTTACTTTCGATCCACGTCGCATCCGAGGCGATATAAGAGACGCCCGGCGCGACAAAATGCATATAATTGCCCATAATCCATTCCGGAAAATAGTGAAAATTCGGGTTTACGGCGGGCAGTCAGGAAGAAACAGACAGGAAACAGGGACGGGTAATACGGAGAAATAACGCTGTAATACCGGTGTGATAATCAGTTCTGCAAGAGCCCGCAAAGAGTACACAGTAATGTTGTCATATGAACCTCCTTACGTTCTGAAAGTGACAGGTCAGCACGGACAGCGTGCCGGAATGGTGCGGATAGTAGAGTGAGGCGGACAAAAAATCAACCTGTGTTTTGCTTTTTCAGAGAGCAGTCCGGTGACATTTTCAGCACAAATCACTGTTTATGTGATTTGAGTCTCATTTTTATGTAATTGATTCATTTGTTAGTATCAATGAAGTGATAATAATCACTAAATTTTGTGCGTCGACACGTTAGAGTGTCCTCAATAATCACTTTTTCGCAAAGGAGTTCAGGATGGCTGATGTATTTCATTTAGGTTTGACTAAAGCAGATTTACAGGGTGCGACACTGGCTATCGTGCCGGGCGATCCGAACCGGGTCGAAAAAATTGCCCGCCTGATGGATAACCCTGTTCATCTCGCGTCTCTGCGTGAATTCACTTCATGGCGCGGTGAACTGGACGGCAAAGCGGTCATCGTCTGCTCAACCGGTATCGGCGGCCCGTCCACTTCTATCGCGGTGGAAGAACTGGCGCAGCTGGGTATCCGCACGTTCCTGCGTATCGGTACCACCGGCGCGATTCAGGAAAATATTAATGTCGGTGATGTCCTTGTGACCACGGCTGCGGTACGCCTGGATGGTGCAAGTCTGCACTTTGCGCCGATGGAATTCCCGGCCGTGGCTGACTTTGAATGTACCACCGCGCTGGTAAATGCAGCGAAAGCAGCCAAAGCTACCGTCCATATTGGTGTGACCGCTTCTTCTGATACTTTCTATCCGGGCCAGGAACGTTATGATACGTTCAGCGGCCGTGTGACCCGCCGGTTCAAAGGATCAATGAAAGAGTGGCAGGAAATGGGCGTGATGAACTTTGAAATGGAATCCGCCACACTGCTGACCATGTGCGCCAGCCAGGGGCTGCGTGCCGGGATGGTTGCCGGGGTTATTGTTAACCGCACCCAGCAGGAAATTCCTGATGAAGCGAAGATGAAGAAAACAGAATCCAATACCCTGGATATTGTGGTGGAAGCCGCCCGTCATCTCATCTGATCGTTACCGGTTTCATGAATCAGCCGTATCACCGGATTTTCCGGTGGTGCGGTTTTTTTTTAATCATTCATTCTGTAAATCTGATACAGTGATCGTGCCGAACATACTGATAATAATGATAAAGAGGTATCAATGACCAGACAGCCATTACCACATCCTTCCGTGCTGCCGCTTGACGGCGGGATCAATTTCCGGGACCTGGGAAACAAAGTACTGCCGGACGGCAGTAAAATCAAACCCGGCCTGCTGTTCCGTGCCGGGGCGCTGGATCGCCTGAGCGACAACGACTTAACCCGCCTGACAGAGCAGAATCTGTTTCAGATCCTGGATTACCGCGACAGCGGCGAAATTGCCGATAAACCGGATCGCCTGTGGAATGGTGCGCTGTACACGAACGCACCGGCAAATCCGATGTCAAAAGAAGTGGACGCCAATCTTGAGAAGCTCGGCAATGAGGCACTGACAGAGTTTGACCCGAAAGCCTTTATGCTGCGTCTTTATGAACTGCTGCCGCTGGGCAACCCGGCGTATCATGCACTCGGAGATATGCTGCGTAACCCGGAAAAAGGCGGCATTGTACAGCACTGTGCGGTCGGGAAAGACCGGACCGGTGTGGGCTCGGCACTGGTGCTGTTTGCGCTCGGCGCGGATACCGATATGGTGATGGAAGATTACCTGCTGACCAACGACACCCTGGCACCTTACCGCCATGAACTGCTGGCGGAACACGCGAAAACTATGCCGGAAGCGGTGGTGGAAAAATTTGCCTATGTGTATTCCGTACAGTCTGATTTCCTGAATACTGCACTGAAAAGTATTCACTCACATTATGGCAGTATTGATACCTGGCTGGCGAAAGATATCGGGCTGACTACTGCTGTCCGCGATAAAATCCGCAACCATTTCCTTGAGTAATATCAGACAGTAAGGGGGATTCTCTGGCACCGGCAGATATTATTACCACCGTCACCGCGTTTGTCCGTGAACATGAGTTCTGGGCATTGCCGATTATTTTTGTGCTGGCATTCGGTGAATCTCTCGCATTTCTTTCCCTGTTGTTTCCGGCGACAGTGATTCTGCTCGGGGTCGGGGCACTGATCGGGGAAGGCGGACTGAATTTTCTGCCGGTTTTCCTCGTGGCGGCCACCGGTGCCTTTTTCGGCGACTGGGTTTCCTATTACATCGGCTACTACTACAAAGACAATGTCCGTCATATGTGGCCGATTTCCCGATCCCCGCAAACCCTGGTCAGAGGGCATCAGTTCTTTGAAAAGTGGGGGATATGGGGTGTTTTTCTCGGGCGCTTTTTCGGGCCGTTCCGGGCGGTGGTGCCGCTGGTGGCTGGGATCTGTGCGATGCCGCAGCGCCATTTTCAGCTGGCCAATCTGTTTTCTGCCGTGATCTGGGCATTTGGTCTGCTGGCCCCCGGCACATTCGGGCTGAAATGGATGGCCGGGCTGATGGGCGGATAGCACCGCATTTTCACCGGATTACATTGGTTTTTGCGTGACGCGCCGAAAAAAACGGCGGACAGTAAAAAGACAGTGGACATCTGTACAGTGCTATTTTACCGTAAGCGGCGTAAGTGACTCGCGGAGGAGACAGCCATCGTGGATATTCAGTGGCTTTATGGTTTTATCGGCATTCTGAGCGGTATTCTGCTGGGCGGCGGTGTGGTCTGGTTCAGCCTGCAACAGCGGCTGGCGGACAAAAACCGGCTGTTACAGGACAATATTGCACAACTTGCCCTGCTGGATGAAACACGGCGCCAGGCTGCGTACTGGCAACAGGCCAGAGAACAGAGTGAACAATCACTGGAAAATGCCCGTCATATCAGCGCACAGCAGGAAGCTGAAATCCGTGAGCTGACCACCCGGCTGGAAGAGAGCCGCCTGGCCGCCGAAGAAAAACAGCGGCTGCTGCTCAACAGTGAGCAACGCCTGAATACCCAGTTTGAAAACCTGGCTTCCCGCATCTTTGAACAGAGCGGCCGCCGGACGGATGAACTCAACCGCCAGAGCCTGTCTATGCTGCTGCGCCCGTTCCGTGAACAGTTAGATAACTTTAACCGGCAGGTTCAGGAAAGTTACAGCCAGGAAAGCCGTGAACGGCACACCCTGACACATGAAATTCAGCGTCTGCAGCAGCTCAATCTGCGGATGGCACAGGAAGCGGTCAATCTCACCAATGCCCTGAAAGGTGATAACAAAATGCAGGGTAACTGGGGGGAAACGATTCTTGCCCGTATCCTGGAAGCCTCCGGTCTGCGGGAAGGCCATGAATTCGCCACTCAGGTCAGCCTGAAAAATGAACAACAAAGCCGTTATCAGCCGGATGTGGTGATTTACCTGCCGCAGAACAAACAGGTCATTGTTGACGCCAAAGTCTCGCTGGTGGCCTATGAGCGTTACTTCAACAGTGAAACCCCGGAAGCACAGCAGGCGGCACTGACCGAACATATCAGCTCTGTGCGTCAGCATATCCGCGGACTGAGCCGCAAAGCGTATCAGGATCTCAGCGGAGTCAACTCACTGGATTATGTGCTGATGTTTATCCCGGTCGAGCCGGCGTTTCTGGCGGCAATCGGGCAGGAAAGTGTCTTACTGGACGAAGCCCTCAGAAGCAATATCATGCTGGTCAGCCCGTCCACACTGCTGGTGGCACTGCGGACAATCGCCAACCTCTGGCGCTATGAACATCAGCATGAGAACAGTCAGGCGATCGCACAGCGCGCTGCCCGTCTCTATGACAAGCTTCGCCTGTTTACCGAGGAAATGGACGGTATCGGCCAGGCGCTGGATAAAGCTCAGAATACCTACCACGGAGCGATGAAAAAACTGACCACCGGCCGGGGAAATCTGCTGTCACAGGCAGAAGGTTTCCGTGAACTGGGGGTTGAGGTAAAGCGCCCGCTGGATGAAATTCTGGTGCAGAAAGCCCGCCTCAGTGAACAACAGGATAGCGGGATGGATGAACCGCCGGAGGTTCCGGCTAATTTCGCAGAACAACACAATGGGCATAGGGTTTTGCGGTAAAGGCTGATACACTTTTCCGATCATAAATTCATGCACACAGGCAAAACAGGCAAGAAGAGAATGGAAGAGCAATCCCGGGATACAATCGATTTTGGTTTTCGCACTGTTAACAGAAACGAAAAAGCAGGTATGGTGGCAAACGTCTTTCATTCTGTTGCCGCAAAATACGATCTGATGAATGACCTGATGTCTTTCGGCATCCATCGTGTCTGGAAACGTTTTACTATTGATGCCAGTGGTGTCCGTCGTGGTCAGCGGGTGCTGGATCTTGCCGGGGGAACCGGCGATTTCACGGCAAAATTCTCCCGTATGGTCGGTGAAAACGGTCAGGTGATCCTCGCGGACATCAATGATTCCATGCTGAAAATGGGCCGGGAAAAACTGCGTAATCACGGGGTTGTCGGTAATGTGAATTATGTTCAGGCGAATGCTGAAGAACTGCCGTTTCCGGATGACTACTTCAACTGCATCATCATCTCTTTCGGGCTGCGTAATGTCACCGATAAAGACAAAGCGCTCCGTTCTATGTTCCGTGTGTTAAAACCGGGCGGCCGCCTGCTGGTGCTGGAATTCTCCAAACCGGTGCTTGAGCCGCTGAGTAAAGTGTATGACGCTTATTCTTTCCACATACTGCCGCGTATCGGGCAGGCGGTTGTGAATGATGCGGACAGCTACCGCTATCTTGCAGAATCCATCCGCATGCATCCGGATCAGGAAACCCTGAAAGGTATGATGGAAAATGCCGGCTTTGAGCATGTCTCCTACACCAACATGACCGGCGGTATTGTGGCACTGCATAAAGGATTCAAATTCTGATATGTCTGATACGTTTGCAGAAAATATCCCGTCTCCTGTCAGTCCGCAGGCACTTTATCCTGTGGTTGCCGGATTTCTGGAAACGGTGCTCAACCGTCTGCTGTACAGTGAAAGTGTACTGAAACCGGCCCGCGCCCGTCTGACCGGAAAAACACTGACGCTCCGGCTGACAGAACCGGATATGCAGTTCACGCTGATTTTCAGTGAAAAACAGCTGGATGTGATTTCCCGCTGGGAAGAGCCGGCGGACTGTGTGCTGCAAACCCGTTTTCTTACGTTGCTGAAACTGAAAGATAAACAACAGCTTTCAGCTCTGATCCGTCAGGGTGATGTCATTATTGACGGTGATATGCAGGTTATTCAGCATTTTTCAGCACTGCTGGATATGGCTGAATGGGATCCTGCACACTATCTGGCACCCTATACCGGTGATATTGCCGCGCAGACACTGACACAGATTGCCGTGAAAGGCGGGCAGTTGTTCCGGCGGGCGGTATGCCGTCAGCAGGAATACCTGACCGGTGCTGTCACCCGCGAATGGGCGCTGGCACCTTCTGCGCTGGAAGCTGCCCATTTCTGTGATGAAGTCGCGGATGTGGCACACATCGCGGATGAACTTGAGGCGCGCCTCGCCCGCCTGGAAAAAAGAACAGGAAGCGGGTATGAGACCGAGTGAAATAAAACGCCTCTATTTTATCATCCGTACCCTCCTGAACTACGGGCTGGATGAGCTGATCCCCAAAAACCGCCTGAGCTGGGCGATACGTCTCTGGCGGCGTTCACTGTTCTGGATGCCGAACAAGCATAAAGATAAAGCACTGGGTGAGCGTCTTCGTCTGGCGCTTCAGGAACTGGGGCCGGTATGGATCAAATTCGGGCAGATGCTCTCCACACGCCGGGATCTGTTCCCGCCGGCCATTGCTGACCAGCTGGCGCTGTTGCAGGATCGCGTTTCGTCGTTTGACGGTAATCTGGCAAAGAAAACGATTGAAGATGCTCTGGAAGGACCAGTGGAAACCTGGTTCGATGATTTTGATATTACCCCGCTGGCATCCGCATCAATTGCGCAGGTGCACACCGCTGTCCTGAAAGAAAACGGGCAGGCGGTGGTACTTAAAGTGATCCGCCCGGATATCCTGCCGGTGATTCAGGCCGATATTCATCTGATGTACCGGCTGGCGAACATGGTTCCCCTGTTACCTGACGGCAGACGACTGCGGCCGAAAGAAGTTGTCCGCGAGTATGAAAAAACGCTGCTGGATGAACTGAACCTGCAACGTGAAGCGGCTAATGCCATTCAGTTGCGCCGTAATTTTGAAAACAGCCCGATGCTCTATGTTCCGGAGGTTTATCCCGATCTCTGCCGTGAAAATGTGCTGATCATGGAACGTATTTACGGTATTCCGGTTTCTGATATTGCGGCTCTGCATGAGCAGGGCACTAATATGAAGCTGTTAGCCGAGCGTGGCGTTCAGGTCTTCTTCACTCAGGTTTTCCGCGACAGTTTCTTTCATGCGGATATGCACCCGGGTAATATTTTTGTCAGCCGTGAGCATCCGGACGATCCTCAGTATATTGGTATCGACTGCGGTATTGTCGGTTCTCTGAATAAAGAAGATAAGCGCTATCTCGCTGAGAACTTTATCGCTTTCTTCAATCGTGATTACCGGAAGGTGGCTGAGCTTCATGTGGATTCCGGATGGGTGCCGCCGGATACCAATGTGGAAGACTTTGAATTTGCTATCCGCACTGTCTGTGAACCGATTTTTGAAAAGCCGCTGGAAGAGATCTCCTTCGGTCATGTGTTGCTGAATCTGTTTAATACGGCCCGCCGCTTTAATATGGAAGTACAGCCGCAGCTGGTGTTATTACAAAAAACGCTGCTGTATGTTGAAGGGCTGGGACGTCAGCTCTACCCGCAGCTGGATCTGTGGAAAACGGCGAAGCCATTCCTTGAATCCTGGCTGAAAAGTCAGATCGGTATAAAAGCCGTCATCCGCGGGATCAAAGAAAAAGCGCCGTTCTGGGCGGAAAAATTACCGGAATTACCGGAACTGGTGTATGACAGTCTTAAACAGCAGCGCCGCCTGCAATCCGGTGTTGAACGACTGACTGAACAAATGAAACAGCAGCAGGCCGCTCAGCGGAAAGCGAATTTCTCACTGGGTATCGGGGCAACCCTGTTTGTCTGTGCCAGTCTGTTTTATCTGGCCGGTGCGCCTGTTGCACCATGGGTTCTGATGTTTTTTGGTGCACTCACCTGGGTAACAGGATGGTGGCAATCCGGTAAAATGAAGTAAAGGTTGAGTTAAGACAAGGTTTCAACCTATGTTGTGTATTTCCGTATACGGCTGTGGTTGTATATAATGAAGTAAGTAGGTCCATATCAATTTGAGGTAAAACTAATGGCCGGTATTAATATTTGGCAATTATTAATTATTGCTGTAATTGTTGTTCTCCTGTTCGGAACAAACAAACTTCGTACCCTGGGTTCTGATTTGGGCGCATCTATCAAGGGCTTTAAAAAAGCCATCGGTGATGACGATCAGAACAAAACAGATACAACAACAGCCGGAAAAGATGCGGATTTTGAACAAAAAAATATCGCAGAAAAGAAAGCTGATTCAGCTGAGCAGCCAGAGAATAAAAACAAAGAGCAGGTATAACCCGTGTTTGACATCGGTTTTGGTGAACTGATCTTAGTATTGGTTATCGGACTTGTGGTTCTGGGACCTGAACGTCTTCCGGTTGCTGTGAAAACAGTAGCCGGCTGGATACGTGTGATGCGTTCAATGGCTGCCAATGTGCAGAATGAACTGACCCAGGAGCTCAAGCTCCAGGAACTTCAGGATAACCTGAAAAAGATGGAAGAGCAGGCCGGTAAAGCGATTTCACCTGAATTGAAAGCGTCGATGGATGACCTGAAAGAAGCTGCGGATACATTGCGCCGCTCTTATCAGGAACCGGTGGATTCACTGAAAAAGCAACTCGACCCGGAAGCACTGGCTGATCAGGAAATAGAAATTCCGCCTGCCCGTCCGGCGTCAGCCGGTACACCAGCGGTACAAAATCCGTCTCCGGCAGCACCATCCCCGGCCTCTGCTGAGGAAATTCCGGCCAGTCCATCACCGGAAGTCCGTGACTCAGAACCAACACCGTCACCGGTAACCGCTGCTGCGTCAGATTCACAGAAACATTAATAGATTACGGTAAAAGTACGTTATGGCTGTTGAAGACACGCAACCGCTGATCACTCATTTAATCGAATTACGAAAACGCATTCTCAACAGCCTGATTGCTGTCTTTGTTGTGTTTGTTGCGCTGGCGTACTTCTCAAATGATATCTATCAGCTTGTATCATCGCCGCTGGTGAGCAAATTGCCCCAGGGCTCGAACATGATAGCAACAGATGTTGCATCACCGTTCCTGGCACCGATTAAGCTGACCGTTATGGTCTCCATTTTTATTTCGGCACCCTACATTCTGTATCAGGTCTGGGCTTTTATCGCACCGGCGCTGTATAGGCATGAACGCCGGTTATTAATGCCGCTGCTGTTTTTCAGCACAGTGCTGTTTTATATGGGGATGGCGTTCGCATACTTCGTTGTCTTCCCGCTGGCGTTTGGTTTCTTTACTTCGACAGCACCACAGGATGTGGTCATTGCGACAGATATTAATAACTATCTCAGCTTTGTCATGGCGTTGTTTATGGCGTTTGGTATCTCCTTTGAGGTTCCGATTGCCATTATTCTGATGTGCTGGAGCGGAGCAACAACGGTTACCGCACTGAAGCAGAAGCGGCCGTATATTCTGGTCGGGGCTTTTGTGGTGGGAATGCTGCTGACACCGCCGGATGTGTTCTCACAGACACTGCTGGCTATTCCGATGTATCTGCTGTTTGAAGTCGGTGTGTTCTTCGCCCGTTTCTATGTGCCGCGCAGTAAAGCACAACCACAGGATGAAGAAGCCGAACAGTAACGTGATACCGCGTCAGATAAAAACCGCCTGTAATACGGCGGTTTTTTGTTTCCGGGCTCCGGACAATATTCAGTGTTTCTTTATAAAACTGGTGTTATCCACTTTTTTGGTCAGTTCCTTACTGATCAGTGTCAGTAACAGCACTGAACGGGTTTCACCATCCGGCTCCTGATAGATGGCTTCCAGGCCTTTAAACATACCTTCAGTGATTTCCACAATATCTCCCGGCTGAGGAACATTTTTCTCTGCCAGGTTGATACATTCAGCATTTTTCAGCTCTTCAATCAATGATGCGGGAACAACCGCAGGCAGTGGTCCGAAACGGACGAAATGATTTACACCGCGCGTTGAATTAATTGTGGTTGTATGAATGGTTTCAGGATCAAAAGAGATAAACAGATAATTCGGGAATAAGGGCTCGTTAACAGTCACACGTTTGCCGCGAACCACTTTTTCAATATTCGCCATCGGTGTCAGGCATTCCACCTGCTGCCGCTGCAAATGTTCCATTGCCCGCGGAAGTTGTCCGCGTTTGCAGTACAATAAATACCAATCCTTCATTACTCTATCCAACACAGACGGGGCTTATATAAAGCCTGATAATACCAAATTTGTTTTACGATGAATGCAGCAAATCACGATTTAAGACAAATGAGTGTGAATTCAGTCCCTTAATTGAGTTGCTTTTTACCGTAGAATGATGTCATTTAATGAGTTATAAACTATTTATCTATCTATAATGACAGAATAATAAGGGCAATGTCGATGGACGTTTTTTTACTCAGTAACGGTAAACTTTCCGGTAACCCGCAATGGCTGAGCTATGCACAGTCACGTATCCGGGCAATGATAAAAACACGCGGTATCCGCTCTGCGGTACTGATTGCATATGCAGTTATCCGTGCTGATCACGACCAGCGTGCCCGTGAACTCTCCGAAGCTCTGGGTATTGATGTTACCTGTATCGAACACTTTGATTCCCCGGTTCAGGCGATTGAAAATGCAGAATGTATTCTTGTCAGCGGCGGGAATACCTGGCTGCTGAACCAGTTACTGCATGAAAATGGCCTGGTTGTGCCGATACAGCGCGCGGTTCGCGAACGGAATATCCCGTATATCGGCTGGAGTGCCGGCTGTAACGTGGCTACACCGAGTATCAGAACCACCAATGATATGCCGGTGCGTAACGGCGTGGTGATGCCGTCTCTGGGATTGTTCCCTGTCCAGATTAACCCTCATTATATTGATGCGGTCATCAGCGGACACATGGGTGAAACCCGTGATGAGCGGATTGCGGAGTTCTGTGCTGTTAACCCGGATGAAATTGTTGTGGCGCTTCGTGAAGGCAGCGGCTTCCATATTTCAGGAAATGAGCTGCACTATTTCAGCGGAAAAAATGAAGGATTTAAACTCTTTCAGCACAACAAAACATTCCCGGAACAATTCGATACCAGCGCTCTGGCAGAATGGGTTCCGTTCCGCTGCTGCTGATCCCTGTACTTGTAACAGTGG
This sequence comes from Morganella sp. BCCO 40_0007, assembly GCF_032989665.1. Classification (NCBI taxonomy): domain Bacteria; kingdom Pseudomonadati; phylum Pseudomonadota; class Gammaproteobacteria; order Enterobacterales; family Morganellaceae; genus Morganella; species Morganella sp. BCCO 40_0007. Next base: position 64,419 of record NZ_JAVBIN010000016.1, read on the forward strand.
ACGGGATTCCTATAATGGAGTCCTTTTCACCTGCTGACAGATTAATAACATCATGAAATATCGGGACCTGAGAGATTTTCTCACTATTCTGGAAAGTCAGGGCGAGCTTAAACGGATCAAAACTGAAGTCGATCCTTATCTCGAAATGACGGAAATTGCTGATCGCACACTGCGTGCGGGCGGCCCTGCATTGCTGTTTGAAAATCCGAAAGGTTATTCAATACCGGTGCTCTGTAATCTGTTCGGCACAACCAAACGGGTTGCGATGGGAATGGGGCAGGAGGATGTCAAAGCATTACACGATGTCGGCAAACTGCTGGCCTTCCTGAAAGAGCCGGATCCGCCGAAAGGGTTTCGTGATCTTATCGATAAGCTGCCGAAATTTAAGCAGGTGCTGAATATGCCGACCAAACGGCTGAGTTCCGCACCGTGTCAGACGCATGTTTTTACCGGCGATGATGTGGATCTGACAAAAATCCCGGTTATGCACTGCTGGCCGGATGATGCGGCACCGCTGATTACCTGGGGACTGACGGTTACCCGCGGGCCGTTTAAAGATCGCCAGAATTTAGGTATTTACCGCCAGCAGGTGCTGGGGAAAAATAAACTGATTATGCGCTGGTTATCGCATCGCGGTGGTGCACTCGATTTTCAGGAATGGTGTCAGGCGCATCCCGGTGAACGTTTCCCGGTTGCGGTGGCGCTGGGCGCCGATCCCGCAACAATTCTCGGGGCGGTGACGCCGGTTCCGGATACCTTGTCCGAATATGCCTTTGCCGGGTTACTGCGCGGTAATAAGTCAGAAGTGGTCAAATGTATCTCGAATGACCTGGAAGTTCCTGCCGGTGCGGAGATCATTCTTGAAGGGTATATTGAACCGGGTGAAACAGCACCGGAAGGGCCTTACGGGGATCACACCGGTTATTATAATGAAGTGGATGATTTCCCTGTCTTTACGGTCACACATATTACCCAGCGTGATGAGCCTATCTATCACTCAACCTATACCGGTCGTCCGCCGGATGAACCGGCAACACTGGGTGTGGCGCTGAATGAAGTGCTGGTGCCGATTCTGCAGAAACAATTCCCTGAAATTGTGGATTTTTACCTGCCGCCGGAAGGATGTTCTTACCGCCTGGCCGTTGTCACCATGAAAAAGCAGTATGCGGGACATGCAAAGCGGGTCATGATGGGAGTCTGGTCGTATTTACGGCAATTTATGTACACAAAATTTGTTATTGTCTGCGATGATGATATCAATGCCCGTGACTGGAATGATGTGATCTGGGCGATTACCACCCGGATGGACCCTGCCCGGGACACGGTGATGATGGAAAATACCCCGATCGACTATCTCGACTTTGCGTCACCGGTATCGGGGCTGGGGTCGAAGATGGGGCTGGACGCAACAAATAAATGGCCCGGCGAAACCTCGCGTGAGTGGGGAAAACCGATTGTCATGACCGATGAAGTCAGACAACGTGTTGACGCCTTATGGGATGAATTAAATATTCTCAATGATTGAGGGAGCACATGGCAACGTTAAACTGCAAAGTTACCTCTGTTGAATCGATAACGGATACGGTATACCGCATAAAATTATTACCGGACGGTGATTTTTCATTCAAAGCCGGACAATACCTGATGGTAGTGATGGATGAGCGGGATAAGCGCCCGTTCTCAATGGCATCGGCACCGTCATCACAGAAAGAAATTGAGCTGCACATTGGCGCGTCCGAGTTCAACCTTTATGCGATGGCAGTGATGGATCGGATTCTGGATAATCGTCAGGTAACCATTGATATTCCGCACGGTAATGCCTGGTTTCGTGAAAACAGCGATGCACCGATGCTCCTGATCGCCGGAGGAACCGGTTTTTCTTACACCCGTTCCGTTTTGCTGGCGGCACTGGAAGAAAACCCGCAGCGTGATATTACGTTTTACTGGGGTGCCAGAGAGCATATCTATCTCTATGATCTGGGTGAATTGCAGGCTCTTGCCGAAACACATTCCAACCTGAAAGTAATCCCTGTTGTTGAACAGCCGGATGATACCTGGCGCGGCCGGACAGGTACTGTACTCAGCGCTGTTCTGGATGATTTTGGATCACTGGCCGGAAAAGATATCTATATTGCCGGTCGTTTTGAAATGGCCAAAATCGCCCGGGAGCGTTTCTGTCAGGAACGCGGTGCTGATGCTGCCCGCCTGTTTGGTGACGCGTTCGAATTTATTTAAAGAAAATCCCGCCCCCTGACGGCGGGAGTATGCTGATAACAGGTCAGCTAAATGGTTAAAGGGTATCAGAGACGGTATCAGCGACGTATTGTGCTGTGTGGTGAAGCAGAAAACGTCGCTGTTGTTTATCAGATTATCTGTGTTCAGCCGGGAACACGTTCAATCACGGTTGCAATCCCCTGACCGAAACCAATACACATCGTTGCCAGGCCGAACTGTGCATCCCGTTGCTCCATGACTGTCAGCAGTGAGTTGATGATCCGGGTGCCGGAGCAGCCGAGAGGATGCCCGAGTGCAATCGCGCCGCCATGCAGATTCACTTTGTCATCATAACAGTCGGATAATCCCATGCCTTTCAGGCAGGCGAGAGCCTGCGCCGCAAATGCTTCGTTCAGTTCGATAACATCAATATCATTCAGTGCCAGCCCGGCTTTTCTCAGTACTTTCTGTGTTGCCTCTACCGGGCCGTACCCCATCAGTGCAGGTTCACAGCCGGTGACGCTCATTGCCCGTATCACTGCCCGCGGAGACAAGCCATTCTCGCGGGCATAGTGTTCTCCGGCCAGCAATGTTACTGAAGCACCATCTGATATGGCAGAGGAGTTACCGGCGGTAACGGTGCCGTTTACCGGATCGAACACCGGACGCAGGGCTGCCAGTTCGGTGAGGCTGCTGTTATCCCGCACGGTTTCATCCCGGATGGCAGCAACAGGCACCCCTGCCGGGTTATGTCCCTGAACCGGATGGATCTCACGGCTGAATCTGTTATCCCGGAATGCCAGAGCAGCTAACTGATGAGAGCGCAGGGCAAATTCATCCTGGGATTCACGGCTGACAGAAAACTGCTGCGCCAGTGCTTCGGCGGTTAATCCCATCATGCCGGATGCTTTGGCGGTGTACAGCGCCGCAGCCGGATTGATATCGATACCGTGTGTCATCGGGATATGACCCATATGTTCGACACCACCGGCAAGAACCAGCCTGCCGTCACCGGTCTGAATCAGACGGGCCGCGTCGTGCAGCGCCTGCATTGATGAGCCGCACAGGCGGTTAACGGTAACAGCCGGCACGGTATGCGGAATATTTGTCAGCAGGGCGGCATTACGGGCAATATTGAACCCCTGTTCTCCGGTTTGCTGCACACAACCCCAGATAATGTCATCAATATCTCCCGCATTGATTTTATTGCGCTTTATTACCGCACTCATGACTTCCGCAGAGAGAGTTTCTGCCCGTACATGCCTGAAAATACCGTTTTTTGAACGTCCCATTGAGGTGCGGAGACCATCAATTATCATGACTTTTTCCATATAAACCTCACTGTGCGGTAACAGGGTGACTATCCGGCTGCGGATAATAGGTCGTGTTATTAACAGCATGTGCCCGCAGGCTGTCCGGGATGATATAAAGCGGCCCCAGCGTGCTGTATTGTTCTGCTTTTTCACAGAAAGCCCGGGTGCCGGTATCATCCAGATAACGGAAAATACCGCCCCGGAACGGCGGAAAACCAAGACCATAAACCAGTGCCAGGTCAGCTTCGGCCGGGCTGCTGATAATGCCTTCTTCATAGCAGCGGATAACTTCATTCACCATCGGAATCATCAGGCGATCGATAATTTCATCCGGCGTAAAATCACGGGGCGTCCGTTTCAGTGGGGCAAACACGTCCTCAAGTTGTTCATCAGACTGTTTTTGCAGGCGTCCCTTGCCGTCATCCGAATGACGGTAAAAGCCGAGACGGTTTTTTTGCCCCAGTCGTTTCAGTCCGGCAAACAGGCTGATGACATTATTCTCAGCGACGGCCATCCGATCCGGATAACCTTCTGCCATCACGTGTTGTACATGGTTGGCAGTATCCAGCCCGACAACATCAAGTAATAATGCCGGGCCCATCGGCCAGCCGAATTCCTGCTCCATCACGCGATCAACAGTTTTGATATCAGCACCGGCGGAAACCAGCAGAGAGAAAGCATTCAGATACGGAAACAGCACCCGGTTGATAAAAAATCCGGGGCAGTCTCTCACCACAACAGGTGTTTTACCCATTTTGTGAGCATAATGCACCACAGCGGCAATTGTGTCGTCTGAGGTTCTCTCTCCCCGGATCACTTCTACCAGCGGCATTTTGGGAACGGGATTAAAAAAATGCATTCCGCAGAAATTTTGCGGACGTTTCAGTGCCTGAGCCAGTTCACTGACAGGAATGGAGGACGTGTTTGATGTCAGAATGCAGTGTTCGCTGACCAGTTGTTCAATATCCGCCAGTACCTTTTGTTTGATGGCTTTATTTTCAACAACGGCTTCAACCACAATATCACAGTCACTGATATCGTTATCATGACGGACCGGATGGATAGCCGCGCGTATCCCGGCGGCCTGAACCAGCGTCATTTTTCCTGACAGGCACTGTTTTTCCAGCAGTTTTACCGCTTCATCAATACCGGCCTGCAATGCGGCGGGCTGAATATCTTTCAGCTGAACGGGGATACCGCTGTAAGCCGACTGATAGGCGATACCACCACCCATAATGCCGGCGCCGATAACCGCAGCCTGCTCCGGGGCATCACGTAATGCTGTCTGCCGGCGGGTAAGGCCTTTGACATGTTGTTCATTCAGAAAAAGTGAAACCAGAGCACGGGCTGTCAGCGTCCGGGTCAGCGGCACAAAGTGAGCGGTTTCGCAGAGTAATGCCTCATCACGCGGTAATCCGGCTCCGGCCTCAATTCCGTTTACTGCAGCCATGGGGGCAGGGTAATGTTTTCCGGCTTTTTGCCGGACAAGGGCTTTGGCTGTGATAAAACTCATCTGTAACTCTGCCGGGCGTAACTGTAACGCTGCTTTTTTTTGCCGCCGCCGTGCCTGCCAGTCAATACGGCTACTGATGGCCTGTTCCAGCAGTATCACTGAACCACTGAGCAGTTCATCATCCGGTACAATACCGTCAGCGAGACCGAGTTTCAGTGCTTCGCCCGCTGTCACTGTTTTCCCCTGCGTGATAAGTTCAAGGGCATTATCACAGCCAATCAGACGGGGCAGACGGACTGAACCGCCGAAGCCCGGCATTATGCCGAGTTTGGTTTCCGGCAGACCGATGCGCAGATCATCTGTTGCGAGGCGGTAGTCTGTTGTCAGTGCGCACTCGCACCCTCCGCCCAGCGTGAATTTCCTCAGTGCGGCGACAGTGGGTACAGGCAGATCTTCAATACGGTTAAACAGATGGTTGGCAAAATTCAGCCATTCAGTCAGCTGCTCTGCCGGAGCATTAAACAGAGAAATAAATTCTGTAATATCTGCTCCCAGAATAAAGCTTTCTTTGGAGGAGGTAATAATAAGGCCTTTCAGCTGAGGTGTTTTCTCAAGACAGGCAACGGCTTCATCCAGTGAGGCAATTGTCCGGGTATCCAGTTTATTTATCGCTCCCTGCGCATCAAAAACAAGTTTTGCAATTCCCTCTTTTTCCCAGCTGACCTTCATTGATTCACTGTGATAAAGCATATGGTTCTCCTTAATATTGCATCGTTCCGGCAAAGGATGAGAACGCCAGGTGGTAAGACCAGATGAGGTAATTGTGATTTTTTTGTTAACAAAAGCAAATGAAATGATGATTTTTTGCGCGAAAGATCACGCAAAATGTCTCAATATGCAGAAACAGAAAAGAAAAACGTCGTGACGCGCCGAAGATTCCCGGCAAATAACCGGGGATGATATCGCCTGCCATATCCATCATCGCGGAGATCATGCTAAGCTTTTGTCACTATCATAATGAAAAAAGGTCAATTCCCATGGAAAAAATGGCATCCCTCTACCGTGAGCACATCGCAACATTATTACAGCGGACCCGCGATATTCTTGCGCGTGAGAAACTGGACTCATTACTGATCCACTCCGGCGCACCGATCCGTATTTTTCTTGATGATCGTGACTACCCGTTTAAAAGTAATGTGCATTTTAAGGCATGGGTTCCGGTTACTGATGTACCGCATTGCTGGCTGTGGACTGATGGCGTGAATAAACCAAAGCTATGGTTCTATTCCCCGGTTGATTACTGGCACAGCGTTGAGGCGTTACCTTCTTCTTTCTGGACAAACGATGTTGAGGTTATTCATCTGAAGAATGCCGGTGACATTGCATCAATGCTGGCAGCACAGGATAAATCCCGTACGGCGTATATCGGACCTGATGCGGATCGTGCCGGTACTTTGGGGATCAGCAGCAATCATATTAACCCGAAAGCGGTACTGGATTTCTTCGCGTTTCATCGTTCATATAAGACAGATTATGAACTGGCCTGCATGCGTGAAGCACAAAAAATGGCGGTTAACGGGCATCTTGCCGCACATGAGGCGTTTTTGTCCGGTCTGAGTGAATTTGATATCAATATGGCGTATCTGATGGCAACCGGTCATCGTGATACTGACGTGCCGTATGACAATATTGTTGCGATCAATGAAAATGCTGCTGTTCTGCATTACACCAAACTGAATAAACATACACCGCGCGTACGGCACAGTTTCCTGATAGATGCAGGCGCTGAATTCAACGGCTATGCCGCTGATTTAACCCGGACATATGCCGCTGATGCAGACAGTGATTTTGCTCAGCTGGTTTCTGATCTCAATGATGAACAGCAGTCACTGATCAGTGATATCAAAGCCGGTGTCCGCTATACCGATTACCATATTCAGATGCATCACCGAATCGCTAAGCTGCTGAGAAAACATAAGATCATTACCGGTATGTCTGAAGAAGCCATGGTCAGCGAAGGGGTAACCACCCCGTTCCTGCCGCACGGTCTGGGGCACCCTCTGGGTCTTCAGGTACATGATGCTGCCGGGTTTATGCAGAATGACCGGGGTGAACATCTGGCTGCGCCGGAAATGTACCCGTTCCTGCGCTGCACCCGTATTCTGGAGCCGCGTATGGTACTGACTATTGAGCCGGGATTGTATTTTATTGAGTCTCTGCTGGCACCGTGGCGTGAAGGGAAGTTCAGTCAGCACTTTGACTGGAAACGCATTGAGCAGTTTAAACCTTGTGGCGGGATCCGCATTGAGGATAACATTATTATCCATGAAAACAGTGTGGAAAATATGACACGGGATCTGAATCTGCCGTAATGAAATCGTACCTTATACCGGCTGAGCCGGTTATGTTTACTGAAGAGATAAAAAAAAGCCGTTTCATCACCCTGTTGCAGCATACGGACGGGGTGGATGAAGCAAAGCAGTTTATTCAGTCCGTCAAAGATGAATATCCCGATGCCCGGCACCATTGCTGGGCATTTGTTGCAGGGCGTCCGGATGATTCGCAGCAACTGGGATTTTCTGATGACGGTGAGCCGACAGGAACAGCCGGAAAACCTATGATTGCCCCGTTGCTCGGCAGCGGAATAGGGGAAATTACGGCAGTGGTTGTCCGCTATTTCGGCGGAATAAAACTGGGTACCGGCGGGCTGGTCAGAGCTTACGGCAGCGGGGTTCAGCAGGCACTGAAACTCCTGGTGACCAAAACAAAAATCCCGCAGGTGATCGGTGAAATAACCTGTGATTACAGCTTTATCAGCCAGGCTGAATTATTAGTCCGGCAGGTGGATGGCACGGTAATCAACAGTGAGTTCGGTGCGGATGTGACGTTACGTATTTCGATTCCTGCTACCTTACTGAGTGAGGTTAATGCTAAATTACGTGACCTGAGCCGGGGGATGTTTGAGCTTAAATGCTCTGAAGACACCACCGGAAACTGATTTCTGAGGACTCTGCCGCAATGCATTTTCGCACCATAACCCGTATTGTCGGGTTACTTGTCATTATTTTTTCTGTCACCATGATCATTCCCGGGATCGTGGCGCTTATCTATAAAGACGGTGCAGGTAAAGCATTTAGTCAGACGTTCCTGGCAGCACTGATTATCGGCCTGCTGCTCTGGATACCGAACCGCAATAAAAAGAGTGAATTAAAACCGAAAGAAGGTTTTCTGATTGTGGTTCTGTTCTGGACGGTGCTGGGCAGTGTCGGGGCATTACCTTTTATCTTTTCAGAACGTCCGAATCTGTCAGTGACAGATGCGTTTTTTGAATCATTTTCCGGGTTAACCACAACCGGAGCCACCACTCTTGTCGGGCTGGATACGCTGCCAAAAGCGATTTTGTTCTACCGGCAGATGCTGCAGTGGCTGGGCGGGATGGGGATCATCGTACTGGCTGTTGCTATTCTGCCGCTGCTGGGCGTCGGGGGAATGCAGCTGTACCGCGCGGAAATGCCGGGCCCGCTGAAAGATAACAAAATGCGCCCGCGGATCGCGGAAACTGCAAAAACACTCTGGCTTATTTATGTTTTCCTTACCATCGTCTGCGCAATTGCCCTCTGGTTTGCGGGGATGGATGTCTTTGATGCGATATCCCACAGCTTTTCCACTATCGCCATCGGCGGGTTTTCCACGCATGATGCCAGTATCGGCTACTTTAACAGTCCGGCTATTAATACCATCATTGCCATCTTTCTGCTGATCTCCGGCTGTAACTATGGCCTGCACTTTGCGGTGCTGACCGGTCGCAGCCTCGGGGTTTACTGGCGGGATCTGGAATTCCGGATGTTTATTTCCCTTCAGTGTGTGCTGGTCGTGATCTGTGCGTTGGTTTTGTGGAAGTTTGATGTTTATGCTACGGAGGGACAAACCCTCAACCAGGCTTTTTTCCAGGTTGTCTCAATGGCGACGACGGCCGGCTTCTCTACAGATAGTTTCTACAAGTGGCCGCTGTTCCTGCCGATGCTGCTGCTGTGCGCGGCGTTTGTCGGCGGATGTGCGGGGTCAACCGGTGGTGGCCTGAAGGTTATCCGTATTATGCTGCTGTTCCTTCAGGGGGCGCGTGAGCTGAAACGCCTGGTGCATCCGAATGCGGTTTACACAATCAAACTGGGCCGCCGGGCATTACCGGAACGAATCATCGAAGCTGTCTGGGGATTTTTCTCCGCTTATGCACTGGTCTTTGTGGTCAGTATGCTGTTACTGATAGCGACAGGCGTTGATGAGTTTTCTGCTTTCTCAGCAATATCGACCACTCTGAATAACCTGGGGCCGGGGCTGGGAACTCTGGGTGAGAACTTCACAACCCTGAATCCGGCCGGGAAATGGATCCTTGTCGTGACGATGTTATTTGGTCGTCTGGAAGTCTTTACTTTGCTGGTATTACTGACGCCGACTTTCTGGCGTGATTAACGGAGTGTTTCATGTCGTACTTGTTGCTTTATTCCGGCCATGACGGGCAGACAAAAAAAATCATTACTGAAATTGCGCTGCATCTGCGCAAAGCGGGAGCGGAATGTGATGTCCGCTCTTTACAGGACAATCAGTCACTGAATCTGGCACCGTATGAAAAAGTGCTGGTTGGTGCGTCTATCCGTTACGGACATTTTAACCGCGCGCTGGATAAATTTGCGAAGTTGCATGCGGGACAGCTGAATCAGATGAAAACCGCATTCTTCGGCGTGAACCTGACCGCCCGTAAACCGGAGAAGCGGACACCGGAGACAAATGTATATGTGCGGAAATTCCTTGCAGCAACGCCCTGGAAGCCGACGGTCTGTACTGTCTTTGCCGGCGCATTGCTGTATCCGCGTTACGGCTGGTTTGACCGGATGATGATTCGCCTGATTATGAAGATGACAAAAGGTGAAACGGATACAAGTAAAGAAGTGGAATACACGGATTGGCAGCAGGTTGAACTATTCGCAGCAGAATTTGTACAAATTTAAAGCAAGTGACGGGCTTTTTGCCCGGTAAATCACCGTTGTGGTGAAAAAAGTGGCGAACAAACATTTTTTTGAAATAAACACTTGCGTGATCTCGGCGAGTGTCTATAATGCGCCCTCACTGACACGGAGCAACACGCTGAGAAGCGCGCCGGCAGCAGAGAAAAGCGAAAA
>NZ_JAVBIN010000017.1:0-48399 GCF_032989665.1 Morganella sp. BCCO 40_0007
GCGGCAAACGAAGGCACACCGTGAGCATACATCAGTATGTGACCGGGGTGACAGAGAGCAGCCAACGAACCTGCGGACAAAAGGATGAAGAACATGAAGAACATGGCAGAAAAGAATAAGAATCATTACATACAATACATTACCCTGACAATCATTCTAGTTGCTGACAGGATTTTCTGATGACAAATCAACACAAACGCGGCGTTTTACTGGTTAACTTAGGCACTCCGGATGCGCCGGAAACCCCGGCGGTAAAACGCTATCTGAAGCAGTTCCTGAGTGACCCGCGTGTGGTGGATGTCTCTCCGCTGCTCTGGCAGTGTATTTTACGCGGCATTGTGCTGCCGTTCCGTTCACCGCGTGTGGCGAAGCTGTATCAGTCGATCTGGATGGAGGAGGGCTCTCCGCTGCTGGTGTACAGCCGCCGTCAGCAGGCAGCACTGGCTGCACAGCTGCCGGGTACACCGGTGGTGCTGGGAATGAGCTATGGTTCGCCATCGCTGGAGTCCGCTGTTGATGCTCTGCTGGAGCAGGGCGTGACGCATCTGGATGTCCTGCCGCTGTATCCGCAGTATTCCTGCTCAACCACCGGTGCGGTGTTTGACGGGCTGGCAGATATCTTTAAACGCCGCCGGACCTTTCCGTCACTCAATTTTATCCGCAGTTATGCGACGCATCCGCTCTATATTGAGGCGCTGGCACAATCGGCAGAGGCGGCGTTTGCGGAACACGGGGAGCCGGACCGGCTGATCTTGTCCTATCACGGTATTCCTGTCCGCTATGCGGAAGAGGGGGATATTTATCCGGAAGAATGTGAGGCAACAACGGCATTACTGCGGGAGCGGCTCCGTTTTCCGGCTGAACATATCATGCACACTTATCAATCCCGCTTTGGCCGGGAGCCGTGGCTGACGCCTTATACGGATGAAACAATGAAGGGATTACCCTTAGGAGGAGTAAGGTCTGTTCAGGTGATGTGTCCGGGATTTTCGGCTGACTGCCTTGAGACATTAGAAGAGATTAAGGAACAGAATAAAGGGTTCTTTTTATCTTCAGGAGGCGAGGAATATCATTACATTGAGTCGCTGAATGATGATGATATTCATATAAAACTATTACACGAGCTGGTAGGGTAGTTTTTTTGCGCTCCAATCGGGAATAGTCCGAAATATACCACTGTTATGCGTAGAATTTTAAGGAATTAATGTTAACATTAAACATGTAACAATTAATTGGCTTAAAATTGACAGATATTATTGCTGATTTTAAGTGAAATTTGATATTTCATCGCAAACAGAACGGGTGCTACGGACATGGTGAGTGAGAAGGGTTCAGTGAACCTTAATAATGACGAGATCGATATTATTGATCTTCTGAAACTGTTATACCGCTATAAAGTTTTTATCGTCATTGTGACCGTATTGTTCGCCGCAGCCGGTTTTGGTGTTTCCAAAATACTGCCGCAAAAGTGGACCAGTACCGCGGAAGTGACGGCAACAGAGCTGCGTGATATGCCTGAGCTGAATAAAATTCGCTTGCAGATGAACGCTCTCAATGTGTCAGCCGTCTCGGATCTGCCTGCGGCGTTCAATGTTTTCAGTACTGTCTGGCAGTCCCCGTCAGTGCAGAAATCATTTCTGAGCTTACCGGGCGATACCGCGGCTTCCGGTACTTTTGGTTTTAAAAAGACTGATGGCGATATCCTGAAACCGGCCACTGCCGAGGTGACGTTCACTGCGGCTGATCCGCAGACAGCGCAGCGGATGTTATCGGACTATCTCGATTACACCGCGCAATACAGCCAGAACGTCATGCAGATGCAGTTACAGGAAAACCTGGCTGCTGCACTGAGTGCCGGTCAGAGCCAGTATAGTGTGGCGCTGGTCAAAGCAGAGCATCAGCGTGAACAGACTCTGGCTTACCTGGAAGCGGCAGAACGCATTGCACCGGCGACAGCATCTGTTCCGCCTCAGAATCCGGAAGCTGATCCGGTTGCGGCTTACAGTGCGATGGGCCGCCCTGCAATTATGCAGATGACAAATTCACTGAAAGCATTAGATTTACCGGCGGTGGATGCAGATCTTCTGGACAGAGCCTATACACTGAAGAGTATCAAAAGCATCGCGCCGTTCTCTGTGGATATTGTTCCGTTTACCGTGACCGAATCCCCGGCTCTGCCGGTGGTGAAAGACGGCCCCGGTGCTAAAATGTATCTTATTGCATCTGCCTTTTTAGGGTTTATCCTCTCTGTGATGGCAGTTTTTGCATGGAATATGTTTGTTAACAGAAAAAAATCAGCATAGTTTCCGGTTGAGCGGGCATTAAGGGGTCTGTCCGCTCACATTCTCTTTTTGGTTATGATAAAATACGGCATCTTTTTTTCCGGCCATGAACCTTTATGAAATTCCCCGGCAGACGCAAATCCAAACACTACTTCCCGGTCAGCCTGCGTGACCCGTTATTACAGCCCATCCAGCTGATGAAAGATGATGAAAATACCCGCGCATATATCGTCGGTATTGATCAGACGCTGGTGGATATTGAAGCCAATGTGGATGATGATTTTATCCGCCGTTATCAGCTCAGCCGCGGGCATTCGCTGGTTATTGAGGATGATGTGGCTGAAGAGCTGTATCGTGAGCTGATTGAGCGCTCGCTGATCACCCATGAATTTGCCGGCGGCACCATCGGAAATACCCTTCATAATTACTCAGTACTGGCTGATGACCGTTCCGTGCTGCTGGGCACGATGTGTAATAATATCCGGATTGGCAGTTATGCCTATTATTATCTGTGCAATACATCCAGCCGTATGGATCTCAACTATTTGCAGGGCGTGGACGGCCCCATCGGCCGCTGTTTTACCCTGATCAGCGAAAACGGTGAGCGGACATTTGCCATCAGTCCCGGGCTGATGAACCAGCTGCGTCCGGAAAGCATTCCGGAAGCGATCATTGCGGAAGCCTCCGCACTGGTGCTGACCGCCTATCTGGTGCGCTGCAAACCGGGCGAACCGATGCCGGATGCCACCATGAAAGCCATTGAATACGCCAAAAAACATGATGTGCCGGTGATCCTGACACTGGGAACCAAACATGTGATCGCGGAAGATCCGCAGTGGTGGTGTGATTTCCTCGCGGAAAATATTTCTGTGCTGGCAATGAATGAAGAAGAGGCGCTGGCACTGACCGGCTTTACCGATCCGCTGCTGGCGTCAGATAAAGCGCTGGACTGGGTGGATCTGGTATTGTGTACCGCAGGCCCTGCCGGTTTATATATGGCGGGTTATTCAGAAAAAGAATTTATGCGCGAAACCACCCATCCGTTATTGCCGGGGGCGCTGGCCGAATTTAACCGCTATGAATTCAGCCGTGCAATGCGCCGGAAAGATTGTCAGGACGCCGCACGGGTCTATTCCCATATCGAACCGTATATGGGCGGTCCGGATAAGATTATGAACACCAACGGTGCCGGTGATGGTGCATTATCTGCCTTACTGCATGATATTACGGCTAACAGCTATCACCGGATGAATATCCCGAACTCGAGTAAGCATCAGCGCCGTTATCTGACATACTCCTCACTGGCTCAGATCTGCAAATATGCCAACCGTGTCAGCTATCAGGTACTGATCCAGCACTCACCGCGTCTGACCAAAGGATTACCGGACCGGGAAGACAGCCTGGAAGAGTCATACTGGGAACGCTGATAACCATTACTGACAGATAATCGCCGGAATTTTCCGGCGTTTTTTATGGGCAATAACAAATAATCCGTGTTACACATCGGCATCATCAACTTTACTGATGAAGTTGAGGTGAAAAATTCGCTTTAACCTCAGGTTATGTTGAGGTTTAAGCTTTGGTCATTCCCGGCAAGAGAGGCTTGCCAGATGAAATATACCCTTTATTGAATGTAACAAGGAAATGACCATGAATACTGTAAAAACACTGATTACCGCTTCTGCTCTGACACTGTTTTCCTTTGCGGCTTCTGCTGAATCCGTCTCTGTCACCAGTGACACACTGACATCAGCTGAAGCAAAAATTGCTGAAAAAGCACAGGAAAGCGGAGCTTCCGGTTATACCATCACCAGCGCCCGTACGACTGATAATGTGATTATGACGGCAGAACTGCAAAAATAATGGCGTTCAGTGACTGAGCACCTGTTTATTATCCTCTGATATAAATCCTGCTTCGGCAGGATTTTTTATATATGCATATAAAAAAGCCCGGTTCACTGACCGGGCTTGTATTTCAGCAGGTTAAAACAGGTTATGCCGACGGATGCGGGTTCTGATTCTCCGGAGTGGCATCTGTTTCCGGTTTGCGCAGCATATCATGCAGTGAGCGGCCTTCCGTTTCTGTTTCCGGTGCAGTTTCTGCCACCGGATTGATACTGACAGGGCAGCCGAATTCATGGTCGGTCTGATTTTCTGCCAGCAGTGTGCTCATCGCACGGGCGATTTCAAACTCACCGATCACCACACGGTTTGCACCACGCTCCATAATATAGGTACGCTCGTCGTCATAATGTGCGCGGACAATAATTGTCATATGTGTGTTCATGGCGCGGGCTTTGGCCACAATCTCACCGGCTTCATAGCCGTTCGGGATTGTCAGCAGCAGGGAACTGGCACAATCGGCGCGGGCAAGTTCCAGTACATCCTGTGCCACCGCATTCCCCATCACGGAAGGGTAACCGCGTTCAGCCAGCTCTTCAAAGCGGGCGCGGGTATCTTCCACCACCACAACCGGATAACCTTTATTATGCAGTTTGTCCGCCAGCATCGCACCGACGCGTCCGTAACCGACAACGATGGTATGACCGCAGATATTGACCGGCACCTGAGTGATCTCTTCCAGCGTTTCTTCTTCCTGCTGCTCTTCCGGCGTTTCGGTTTTTTCCAGATAACGGTCGAGCAGGGTGAACAGTACCGGGTTGAGCATGATAGAGACAATCGCACCGGCCAGGATCAGGTCATTGGCCTGACGGTTGAGAACCTCCAGCGTGACGCCCATTCCGGCGAGGATAAAGGCGAACTCCCCGATTTGCGCAAGGCTGACGGCGACAGTCAGTGCTGTCCGCCGGTTATGGCCGAACATCCTCACCAGCAGCAGAGCAGCAGCAGATTTACCGATGATAATAATCGCCAGCACACCCAGTACGCCGAGCGGATGGTTGATCAGCACCATCGGGTCAAACAGCATCCCGACAGAGACAAAGAACAGCACCGCGAAGGCATCACGCAGCGGCAGAGTGTCCTGTGCGGCCCGGTGGCTGAGTTCTGACTCATTGAGCACCATACCCGCGAAGAACGCGCCGAGAGCAAACGAGGCATCAAACAGTGCAACGGCGGCATAAGCAATACCCAGTGCCAGCACCAGTACCGCCAGGGTAAACAGCTCCCGTGAACCGGTGGCAGCTGTTCTGGCGAGCAACCACGGGATCACGCGGCGGCCGATAAAAATCATAATCAGGATGAATGCCACAACTTTACCGATAGTGACTGCAAGGCTCATCAGCAGTTCTGATGTGCTGGCACTGGCTTCCGGATTATTGATGATAGAGGCTGCTGCGGGTAACAGCACCAGGGTTAATACCATGGCGAGATCTTCCACAATCAGCCAGCCGATAGCTATCTGACCGCGCTGGCTCTCTATCAGTTGCCGCTCTTCCAGGGCGCGCAGCAGCACCACGGTACTCGCGGTGGATAAGCTCAGACCAAATACGATCCCGGTAAATAATCCCCAGCCGAACAGACTGGAAAGGCCGAGACCCAGAATAGTGGCGACAGCTATCTGACAGATAGCGCCGGGAATAGCGATATTTTTAACCGCCAGCAAATCTTTCAGTGAAAAATGAAGCCCGACCCCGAACATCAGCAGAATAACCCCGATTTCTGCCAGTTCCGGTGCCAGAGAGGCATCGGCAACAAATCCCGGGGTAAAAGGACCCGCTAACACACCCGCCGCCAGATAACCCACTAACGGGGAAATCTTTAACCGCTGCGCTAACATACCAAGTAAATAAGCGAGAACGAGACCGCCAACAATAGTTGTGATAAGAGGCGTTGAGTGCACTTTTTTCATTCTCCTTTTGATTAGTGGTGTGAACGGATGTTGGTTAGCTATAAATATAATACATGTTTTCGTGACATAAATCGCGTTAAAAATATAACTGATTATGTAAAAAACGGCATTTGGCAGTTGATAATGTGAAATGCCGGTTGTTTTCAGGTTATTCTCCGTATACGGTCACGTGTTTGTACCTGAATCGATTTTGTTTTGTGTTTTCTTTGTCTTTATTTAACAAATGATTGAGTGTGTTTAATCTGTTTTTGATGCTGATTTTTCGGTATCTGTAAAATTGACCTGAAAATTACGTGTTTAACCGTGGTGTTCATACCGGTAATCGCATCATAATGTCCGGGGAGAATAAAATAACAGCACCTGAGCACGGATAAGGAATACCCGATTTAATTTGGTTGAATATTGATATTTAACGATTTTTTAAGGATGTGTTATCGCATTCGTGCGGCTGAAATAAATGACAAAACATTGAGTAATGTCTCACTTTTTTGCTGTATTTATCATATCTGGTATAAAAATTTGTGAATTTTCATCATACTTTCAGCAGAACGCCGGCGGGAGCAGCTTCTGTACCGGTATCATCATTCAGACATACAGGGAATGACCATGACATTCAGACTGAAAACAGCAGCCTGCGCGCTGGCGGTATCCGCAGTTCTTTTTCCGGCACTGGCGAATGCCTGGGAAAAAGATAAAACCTACGACATCACTATTCTGCACACCAATGATCACCATGGTCATTTCTGGCAGAACGATCACGGCGAATATGGTTTATCCGCCCAGAAAACCCTGGTGGACGGCATCCGTAAAGAGGTGGAAGAGAAAGGCGGCTCACTGTTGCTGCTCTCCGGCGGCGATATTAACACCGGCGTACCGGAATCTGATTTACAGAATGCCGAGCCGGATTTCAAAGGAATGAACCTGGTCGGTTACGACGCAATGGCGCTGGGGAATCACGAGTTTGATAATCCGCTTGAAACACTGCGCATTCAGGAAAAATGGGCCACGTTCCCGTTCCTGTCCGCCAATATTTATAAGAAAAGCACCGGTGAACGTCTGTTTAAACCGTATGCGGTGTTTGACAAACAAGGTGTAAAAATCGCGGTGATTGGTCTGACAACGGACGATACTGCGAAAATCGGTAATCCGGGTAATTTCCCGGATACGGAATTCCGCGTCCCGGCAGAAGAAGCGAAAAAAGTGGTCGAAACACTGCGTGAAACCGAGAAACCGGACATTATTATCGCTGCTACCCATATGGGTCACTATGATGACAGCAATCACGGCTCTAATGCCCCGGGCGATGTGGAAATGGCACGCAGTCTGCCGGCCGGTTATCTGGATATGATTGTGGGTGGTCACTCACAGGACCCGGTCTGTATGCAGCCGGAAAATAAAAATTACAAAATTGCCGATTACGTACCCGGTACACCGTGTGCGCCGGATAACCAGAACGGCACCTGGATTGTACAGGCACATGAATGGGGTAAATATGTGGGACGGGCAGATTTTCAGTTCCGCAACGGTGAATTCACGCTGAAGCACTATCAGCTTATCCCGGTGAATCTGAAGAAAAAAGTCACCAAAGAGGATGGCTCATCAGAGCGGGTGTATTACACCAGTGAAATTACCGAAAACCCGGACATGCTGAAACTGCTGACACCGTATCAGGAAAAGGGCAGTGAGCAGCTTAATATTAAAGTCGGCTCGGTTGACAGCAAACTGGAAGGTGACCGCAGCAAAGTCCGTTTTGAACAGACCAGCATGGGACATCTGTTGTTGTCCGCACAAAAAGAACGGGCGAATGCCGATTTTGCCATTATGAGCGGCGGTGGTGTGCGTGATTCTATCGAACCGGGTGATATTACCTATAAAAATGTGCTGAAAGTACAGCCGTTTGCCAATGAACTGGTGTATGTCGATTTCAAAGGCAGTGAAGTTCTGCCGTATCTGACCGCCGTCGCCAATATGAAAACTGATTCAGGGGCTTACGCGCAGTTTTATAATGTGGGACTGACACTGAATAAAGACGGCTCAGTGAGTGATGTGACGATTGACGGCAAACCGCTGGACCCGGCAAAAACCTACCGTATGGCGACACTGAACTTCAATGCGATCGGCGGGGATGGTTATCCGAAAATTGATACGCATCCGGGCTATGTGAGTACCGGCTTTGTCGATGCAGAAGTGCTGAAAGGCTATATCGAAGCCCATTCTCCGCTGAAAGCGGCAGATTATGAACCAAAAGGCGAAATTATTTATAAAAACAAATAATTGACTGTCTGAGTAATAAAAACCGGGACTTCAGCTTGTCCCTGTTTTTATTCGCATAGCTTATGGGTTTCATTATCCATCAGTATTTTGTCTATATTGATAATGTAACTAATTTATTGTTTATATTCGTGTTTTAATTTTTTTCTCGTAATTAATGGCATCCTGCCACGATTTGTCCTGTCTGTTTTGATTATCTTTTCTAAAATAAGTATGTGTCCGCGGTGGTAAATATCAGTACCGTGCGGATACCCATCCTCTCAAACAGGACATTATGATGAACAAAACAGAAAACACTTTACATACAAAAACACCGTCGGTGACGGTGCTGAATAACCGGGGGCTGGCGGTACGCGATATCGGGTATCACCGCCATCCTGATACACCGGATAAAACTGATGAACGGATTACCCGCCATCAGTTTGATGCGCGCGGTTTTTTGCAGCAGAGCGCCGATCCGCGTATGCAGGCGTCCGGGCTGATCAATTTTCACTATGTCACTTCACTCTCCGGGCAGGTGCTGCGCACGGAAAGTGCGGATGCGGGAACATCACTGACACTGAATGATGCGGCAGAACGTCCTCTGGTGAGTATCAGTCAGATCCGCACGGATAACGGGAAGGATGACCGCAGCGTTGCTGTGACGCACACCTTTCAGTATGAGGGTTCCGGTTCAGGACGTCCGCTGAGTATTGCAGAGCAGATCGCCGGGCAGAGCGCTGTGGTGAGCGAACGCTTTGTCTATGCGGGCAACAGTGAGGCGGAAAAAGCGAAAAACCTGGCAGGTATCTGTACGCACCATTATGACCCTGCCGGTCTGATGCAGACGGACAGCATTGCCCTGACCGGGGTGCCGCTGTCGGTGATCCGTCAGTTGCTGAAAGACGCAGATAACCCGGATATCGCGGTTAACTGGCCGGAAAGCAATCCGCAGGCATTATTGTCCGCTGAAAAATACATCACCCAAACCACAGCAGATGCCACCGGTGCGGTGCTGAATACCACTGATGCTGCGGGCCATCAGCAAAAAGTGACTTATGATATTGCCGGATTGCTGAGCACCAGCCGTGTGACCGTGAAAGGTGGTGCGGAAAAAATCATCATCAAATCTGTGGATTATTCTGCTGCCGGACAAAAACTGCGTGAGGAGCACGGCAACGGCGTAGTGACCACTTACACTTACGAACCGCAGACCCAGCGTCTGATTGCCGTGAAAACCGAACATCCGGCACGGAAAAACGTATTTCAGGATCTGCGTTATGAATACGATCCGGTCGGTAATGTGCTGTGCGTGACCAATGACGCAGAGGAGACGCGCTTCTGGCATAATCAGAAAGTGGTGCCGGAAAACCGATACACGTATGACACGCTGTATCAGCTGGTCAGCGCTACCGGACGTGAAATGGCTAATGCCGGACAACAAAGCGGTTCCCTCCCTGATATTTCCCCGTTTGATAAAGCCACTTACACCAATTACACCCGCAATTATGTCTATGATCGTGCCGGGAATATGACGCAGATCCGCCACTCAGCATCTGCGACCAATAATAACTACACCACGGATATCACCGTCAGTCAGCGCAGCAACCGGGCGGTACTGAAAACTCTGGCGGACACGCCGGAGAAAGCGGAAGCTCTGTTTACCCCTGGCGGACAGCAGACACAACTCCAGCCGGGGCAAGCCCTGTCATGGACAACGCGCGGCGAACTGCGGCAGGTCATGCCGGTGGTGCGTAACGGTACCGCCGGTGATCGTGAAAGCTACCGTTATGATGCGGGCAGCAAGCGTATCCTGAAAGCCGCCGTGCAGAAAACCGGTAACAGCACACAGACACAGCAGGTGATCTATCTGCCGGGGCTGGAACTGCGCAGCGGTACAGAAAATTATCAGGTGATCTGCGCCGGTGTTGCCGGGCGGGCACAGGTGCGGCTGCTGCACTGGCCGGACGGCAAAAAAGATCACCAGCGGTTCAGTTATGACAATCTGATCGGCAGCAGTGGCCTGGAAACGGACGGTGACGGTAAGTTGCTGAGTCAGGAGGAATATTATCCGTTCGGCGGCACGGCGGTGCTGGTGGCTGATACGGACAGCGGCATTGATTACAAAACCCACCGTTATTCCGGCAAAGAGCGGGATGCGACCGGACTGTATTACTACGGCTACCGCTATTATCAGCCGTGGGCAGGGCGCTGGCTGAGTTCAGATCCGGCGGGAACTGTTGACGGGCTGAATCTGTTCCGGATGGTGAGGAATAATCCGGTGTCATTTTCTGATGAACAAGGGCTTGTTGCTTATCCGCGTACACAAATTCCCGGAACATCTCTTTATCAACCTGGTATCAGTACAGGCAGTGACAGGGAAATTCGGGGGGCTAAGTTGATACCTCCGGCAGCGAACACGGTTACTGAATTATTTAAAGGAGAACCCATCAGGCTGCATGATGTATTAGCTGACAGTACATTACAGCAAACACCTCTGCTTACTGACCTGATTAACCCGGCGAAGGTAAAAATGGACAGTTCGACGCGAAGTTCTCTTTCTGCCGTTAAAGGCGGAATAATGGAATTTAATGCTGTTCATATATCGGCCGGAAATAACGGTATCAATGCATTACGGATTATTGATACCGAAACATCGGCTTTCCAGAGAGGGGAAGGAACAACATTAGCATATTGGGTTCCGCAAGGAGGATATGCGGATATTCCGGCTCATCCTGAAAATGGTCAGCCTCAGTTGGTATTCACGCCGGGGTTCAGCGGGTGCTCGTTTGTTGCTGATAAACTGGATGATACGACTATCAGGGTACGACATGTTCAGGGAGGTAAAGAAGATGCTGAGTATAACAAATTACATGCGTCTGAGCATGGGCATGGAATGATTGGAGCAATGGAATATCGCGATTACGGATATCATGAAAATTACAGCGGAACAGTTCTGGAAAATATACAGGGATCAGCATTTATGAAATATGAAGGAGACTCATGGCAAATAAAATACCAGCGCCTGAAAAATGCACCGGGTATTGCTTCTATGGGTGAAATAACATCCGGTATAGTAAGAAAACAACAGGGGCTTAAGCTCGAAATCCGCCATAGCAGGGAACGCAGTGTTGTTGGTACTGGTTCTGTTCCTCTAACGCATTGATGAAAGTTTGTTGTAATAATAAGCTAAAAAGCACTTCCCCCGGGAAGTGCTTTTTTCTGTATATCAGTCCCGTTTCGCTACCGGGGCAAATTTCCCGTCCAGCACTTTAGCCAGATCCTGCGGTGCCAGTTCGATATCCAGGCCGCGCTTGCCGCCTGATACGAAAATGGTGGCAAATTCCTGTGCGCCCTCATCAATCAGGGTCGGCAGGCGTTTTTTCTGTCCCAGCGGGCTGATCCCGCCCACCAGATAACCGGTGACTTTCTGTGCATTCACCGGGTCGGCCATTTCCGCTTTCTTCACACCAAGGGCTTTGGCCACCGCTTTTAAATCAAGCTGTTCTGATACCGGGGTGACGGCCACGGCAAGGTGTTTATTATCGCCGTTAAGTGCCACCAGCAGGGTTTTATATACCTGACGGGCATCGAGATTGAGTTTGCGGACCGCTTCATCACCGAAATTATGATCATTCGGATCATGTTCGTACGGATGGAGGGTGAATGAAATCCGGTTTTTTTCCAGAAGTTTTACAGCCGGTGTCATAGGTCTTTCCTTGCAGATAATTCAGACGGCAGTGTCACAAGGCCTGCCAGTTTAACACAAAATGGACGGCAGATTATGGTCGCCGTAAAGATGCAGCGCACCGACCGCCACCACATAATTGCCGGGCGGTAATTGTGTCAGCCGCGCTTTCCAGGCGTCGTTGCGGCTGATCATCAGATGCTGATACGTCTGTTCACTGAAGGTGGCGGGCAGCGGCTGCGCAAGTTTTTCCGGCCGGTAATCCAGCCACCAGCCGAGCATAATCTGCAGTGCCCGCGCGTTGTCATGCCAGTAGGCCAGCGTATCTTCCAGCAGACTCAGCCCTTCGTCCGGGAAATCCAGCAGCATCTGCATCTGTGCCTGTGTGCCTTCCAGCTCAAAAACAGGGATATTCTGCCCGTGAGCGGCATTAAGCATCTGATAGTCAATCCCGTAATGCGGCCGCAGTCCGAGGCTTTGTGCCTGGGCTGACTGAAGGATCAGGGCAACCTGCCAGGCGGGCAGGGTATCGAGGGTCTGCGCCGGCTGACGCTGCTCTTCACAGTACCGGCGGTAATCATTCCTCAGGTGCTCCGGTAAGCGCTCACTTACCGGCAGACGGGGATGCTCCGGGTCCTGTCCGGGGAACGGTGGTGCCGGACGGGTGATATCAGCTTCCACAATCAGGCCGTCGGCGCGGTTGATTCTTTCCAGCAGCGGGCCGGGCAGCGGATACATTGTTTCCGAACCCATATGAATACTGCCGACCAGGTGCAGCGAGATATCCCCGGGGAGTGTAAGGTCGATAGAAGGCCAGGTACAGCCACCCTGCGGATCAGGCGGGATAAGGTAATCTTTCAGCCGGCGGAACAGTGTTTTCATGACGACTCCTGTCGTGAAACGATACACTAGTTGACTGCAACCGCATGTTTTTTTCAACCCTGTTACGTAAGATCCGGTTAATCAGTAGGAAAAAATAAGGGAGCGAAGTATTCGCTCCCTTATCAGGTCAGTGATTAATCTTTTGGCTTAAAGCGTAACAGCCGGTTGGCGTTGCTGACCACGGTAATGGATGACAGCGCCATAGCTGCTCCTGCCACGACCGGGTTGAGCAGTGTGCCGGTGAACGGGAACAGTACCCCGGCAGCAATCGGTATCCCGAGGGTGTTATAAATAAAGGCACCCAGCAGGTTCTGTTTCATGTTACGCAGTGTTCCTTTTGAAATCGCCACGGCATCGGCCACACCATGCAGACTGTGACGCATCAGGGTGATAGCCGCGGTTTCGATGGCGATATCACTGCCGCCGCCCATGGCGATCCCCACATCAGCCCGTGCCAGCGCCGGTGCATCGTTGATACCATCACCGACCATCGCGACACGGCGTCCGGCCTGCTGTAATTTTTCAATGGCAGCGGCTTTACCGTCCGGCAGCACACCGGCGATCACTTCATCAATCCCGGCTTCTTTGGCGATAGCCCGTGCGGTCACTTCGTTGTCGCCGGTCAGCATCACCAGGCGGTATCCCTGTTTGTGCAGACGCGTCAGTGCACTGACACTGTCCTCACGCAGCGGATCGCGGATGGAAAGTATTGCCGCGATATTGCCGTCAACCGCCAGCATCACCGGGGTTACGCCTTTACCGGCCTGTGACTGCACCAATGCATCCGCCTCACCGGCAGTACTGATATTTTGTGCCTGCATCAGCGCATGGTTACCCAGCAGCAGTGTCCGGTTTTCAGACTCCCCGCTGATCCCCATACCGGCCAGGGTACGGAACTGCGTGACAGACGGCAGTGTCAGATCTTTCGCGCGTTCAGTAATGGCACGGGCCAGCGGGTGATTAGAGCCGCTTTCCAGCGCCGCTGCGAGACGCAGCACATCATCGTCACTGAATCCGTTGAAGGTGTGGATCTCCGTCACCTGCGGCATACCTTCGGTCAGTGTCCCTGTTTTGTCGAAAACAATGGTATCCAGGGTGCTTGCCTGCTGTAATGCATCCGCATCCCGCACCAGTACACCAAACTCAGCTGCACGTCCGACACCGGAAATAATCGACATCGGTGTTGCCAGCCCCAGTGCACACGGACAGGCGATGATGAGTACCGTGGTAATAATCACCAGTGCATAGGTTATCTGCGGTGCCGGGCCGAAGAAGTACCAGACGGCACCGGCGATCAGAGCGATAACCACCACAACCGGTACAAAGACGGCTGAGATTTTATCGGCCAGCTGACCGATTTCCGGTTTGCTGCTCTGTGCCTGGCGCACCAGTTTAATGATGCGTGCCAGCGTGGTTTTACTGCCGACGGCGGCGGCACGGAACAATACAGTTCCATCCTGTACCGTAGTCCCGGCGGAAACTGTATCGCCGGTGGTTTTTTGCTGCGGGATCGGTTCCCCGGTCAGCATCGCCTCATCCATCCACACTTCACCCTGTGTGATCTCACCATCGACCGGCACGCGGTCACCGGTGGTCAGACGCAGGATCATACCCGGCTGTACATCCGCCAGCGGTACATCTTTTTCACCTTCCGGTGTTACCACACGTGCGGTCGGCGGTGTCAGATCCAGCAGACGCTCCAGTGCTTTTGATGAGCGCTGGCGGGCGCGCTGTTCCAGCATATGACCCAGGTTTATCAGACCGATGATCATGGCACTGGCCTCATAATAGAGGTGACGCGCCTGCGGCGGGAACACGTCCGGCCAGAGGTTTACTGTGATGGAATAGAGCCACGCGGCACCGGTGCCGAGCGCCACCAGAGTATCCATCGTCGCACTGCCGTTTTTCAGTGATTGCCAGGCACTGCGGTAGAAATGTCCGCCCGCCAGAATCATCACCGCCAGGGTGACGATCCCGATAGTCAGCCAGATATTGTTATTCGCCGGGGTCAGCATCATATTGTCGCCGATCATTCCCCAGATCATCACCGGAATACCGACCGCCAGTGCCAGTGCTGCCTGCCAGCGGAACCGTTTCATATTGGCGACAGCAACTTCCTGCTGACGCTCACGGCGTTTGGCATCATCCTGAATCAGCTCCGCACCGTAACCGGCTTTCTCCACGGCGGCGATCAGCGCATCCGCAGAGGCGTGACCGGTGACCAGCGCACTGCGCTCCGCGAGGTTAACACGGGCATTCTCCACGCCGTCCACACTGAGCAGCGCTTTGTGTACTTTACTGACGCAGCTCGCACAGGTCATGCCGTCGAGCAGGAAGGAGAGACTGTCGTCGTCTTCCTCTATCTCAGGCATAGCAGGGGTATTATCCGGTGTGGCCGGAATATCGCAGTGCTCCGCTGCCGCCGGCTCAGTCTGAGGCAACGTCAGCGGTTCAGATTTTGGGGACGGGGTTTCTCCCGCCACTGCCGCCTGATAACCGGCGGCTTCCACCGCGCTGATTAAGGTTTGTGCATCAGCGCTGCCGTACACTTTTGCTTCTTTGGTATCCACCACCGCAGCGGCAACACCTTCAACCGCTTCTAATGCACTTTGCGTTTTCGCGGCACATTTCATACAATTCAGCCCGGAAAGCTGTAAAATTGTACCGGGCTTGTCTGCAATCTGTGCTTCATAACCGGCTTCTTCGATAGTTTTGATAAGGGATTGCGCATCCGCATCGCCGGTCACTTTGGCGAAATCAAGGGTGACCACCGCAGATTCAACATCCGGACGGGCATCGAGAGCTTTTTTGACACTACCGGTGCAATGTCCGCAGGACAGCCCCTGTAACGCAAGAATAGTTGTATTTGCCATACTTTTTTTCCTTACATGTTTCGCATCATCACGCCGCAGAACAACACACGGCGCAAAAGAAAAAATTCTGTTCGGGGGAACGGGAATTTTGATTTACGATGATGGTAAACCTTCCCTCAAGGGTAAGGTCAAGGAGAAGTTATGAATATCAGCGATATTGCACAAAAAACGGGTTTAACGCCAAAAGCGATCCGTTTTTACGAAGATAAATCTTTGATCACACCCCCTGAACGGGGTGAAAACGGATACCGGTATTTCAGTGAACGGCATGTCGATGAACTGACACTGCTGCGCCAGGCAAAAGAGGTCGGTTTCACGCTGGATGAGTGCCGCGAACTGTTATCGCTGTTCCGTAATCCGAACCGCCATGCGGCGGATGTAAAATCCGCGACACTGGGTAAAGTGAAGCAGATTGAGAAAACCATTACGGAGCTCACTGCTATCCGTGACCGCCTGCTGGCACTGGCGGAATCCTGCCCCGGGGATGACAGCGCGGAATGTCCGATTATCGATCATCTCTCCGGCTGCCGTCACAGCAAACCTGCCTGCCATAAATAATCTGCCTGTTTTCTGCGTCTGCCCGCCGGGCGGACGCCGTTTTATATCCTGTCAGTTAAGTTTTTCTTATTTCTGCCGATAACAGATAAAAGCGCGGCTTTTTTTCATCCGGTGCCATACCGGAGAAAACCGGCATTTTCTGTCCGCTGCGGCGGTAACTGACGCAAAGGATAAGTAAGACGAATTGACCAAACTGCAGACATTATTACGCCGCATACTATTATCAGGGCTGTTTTTTTGCCCGCCATTATATGCTGCACCTTTCCCTTCCGCTGCGGAAAACCCGGGCGCTGATGCCTCGCGCCGGGCGATGCAGGATACCGCACAACAGGTCAGCGACCTGCTTGAGCAGCAGACCCGGCGGCAGCTGAGCAAGCCGCAGTCAACGATTACCCCCGCAGAGCCGCTGTTGCGCGCGGCAGAGAATGAACATTGTCTGCCGGTCAGTGGTGTGTATCTCACCGGGATCACACTGTTATCTCAGGATGATCTCCGTTCACTGTCATCCTTACCTGAAGACTGCATCCGCAGCCGGGATATTAACGGGCTGGTGGCGGAACTGATGGCGCGGTATCTGGATAAAGGCTATATCACCGCGCGGGTCCGCTTTCTGCCGGTCAATGATTATCACGAGCTGGGGATCGGGGTGACAGAAGGGACGATAGAGCAGTTTGACGGCGCGGATCGCGGCGTTAATACGTCACTGCTGTTTCCTTCTCTGATCGGTAAACCGCTGAAAATTACCGAACTGGAACAGGGGCTGGATCAGGCGAACCGCCTGAAATCGAATCATGTGACGATGGATATTCTGCCCGGCAGTGCACCCGGAGGATCAGTGATCCGGCTGGTGAATCAGCGCGGCACCCCAGCCGGTTTCTCTCTCAGTGCGGATAATTACGGGCAGAAAAGTACCGGACGTAACGTGATCCGTGCCGCTGTCACCGCTGACAGCCCGGCCGGATTGTCCGATTTTGTCAGTCTGAGCGGCTCTGCCACAACAGATAACCCGGCAGCGCGTTACAGCCGCTCCGGCATGCTGTTCTATTCCGTACCTTACGGCGCACTGACCATCAGCACTTACGGCAGTATCTCCCGTTACCGGATCAATCAGGCACTGCGTTATCAGCACGTCATTCTGCGCGGGGACAGCGCCCAGGCCGCATTGCGGGCAGATTATGTCATTTTCCGTAACCGGTCACGGATTGATTCTCTGATGGCACAAATGACATACAAACGCAGCCGCAACTACCTTAATGAAACCCTGATTGGTGTCAGCAGCCCGTCCCTGAGTGTTGCCGAAGCCGGTTACACCGGGCTGATTCTGGTGCCGGGCGGCGTTATCAGCACATCGTTATCGGCGGAAAAAGGCACCACACTGCTCGGGGCTGATACCCGGAATACGCTGCCGGGCGCCGATCCGCAATATACCAAAGGCAAATTTTCACTCAGTTATGTTCAGCAGTTTTCGCTGTCGGAGAACGCTTATCTGTTCAGCAGTCATCTGGCCGGTCAGTACACACAGGATCACCTCCCCGGGGTGGAGTGGCTGACACTGTCGGATAACAGCACGATCAGAGGGTTTCACGACGGCTCGTTATCGGCGGATAAGGGATGGTACTGGCAAAACACCCTTTCCCGCCGTTTTGTCCGGCAGGGGATCACGGTAACGCCCCGTGCCGGTGCGGACTACGGACGGGTTATGGCTCAGACCGGGCAGGCGGGATGGCAGTCTGCCGCAGGTATCGCCGCAGGGGTCAATGTCAGTTACGGGGGCGCGCAGCTGGATGCGCAAATCAGCCGTGCCCGGACCTCAGCGGCGGCTCTGCCTTCGCAGGATACCCTGTTTTCCCTGCGCCTGGGATATCAGTTCTGATCTGCTCCGTCAGTCGTTGGATGGTAAGGAAATACAATGAAAAAAGAACGCTTTAAACTCTCTTCGTCAGGTAAGGTGGCCGCGTGGATGGCGCTGGCCTTTGTCACGCTGAACAGTACAGCCGCAGGGATTGTGGCGGACGGCGGCCCGAACGGCCCCGGTGTTTCGCAGGTAAACGGAACAGATATTGTCAATATTACAGCGCCGAACAGTAACGGGCTGTCTCATAACCAGTATCTTGATTTTAATGTGGATAATCAGGGTGCGGTCTTTAATAACGCCCTGACCGCAGGACAGTCACAACTGGCCGGTATGCTGGAGGCCAATAAAAACCTGAACGGGCAGGCAGCCGGGGTGATCCTCAACGAAGTGGTCAGCCGTAACCCGTCATTGCTGCTGGGTCAGCAGGAAGTGTTCGGCATGGCGGCGGATCTGATCCTCGCTAACCCGAACGGGATCAGCTGTCAGGGCTGCGGGTTTATCAATACCAATAATGCCGGTCTGATCGTGGGTAATCCGCTGATTGAAAACGGCATGATCAGTGCGTACAGCACCCTGGATAACGCAAACTCACTGACGATCGGAAATAGCGGGATCACAACCGGTAAAGTGCTGGATCTGGTCGCTCCCGCGATTAATGCCGACGGGGAGATCCGTGCGGCGGCACTGAATGTGATCACCGGTAACAATACTGTTTCTGCTGATCTGCTGACGATTTCCGCCGGTAAAAATGCGGTTCCGCTGGACAGCTACTACCTGGGCGGTATGCGTGCCGGAAAAATCCGTCTGGTGAACACCGCGCAGGGCAGCGGCGTAAAACTGGCCGGTAATATTGATGCTGTAAAGGGTTTTGATGCGCAGTCACAGGGCGCACTGACACTGACCGGTGCACAGGTCACCGGCGGTGATATCCGTCTGAGCGGTGATACAGTGCGGACTGAAGGTCAGTTACGTAATGAACATCACCGGACAGAAGATAAACGCAGCGGTCAGTCAGTCACCGCTGAAACCCGGCAGGGGCGCTACACCCGCACTTCGCTGGACGGAAAAAACATCACGCTGGTGGCTCAGCAGGAAGCCCGGCTGACCGGCACCGATCTGAGCGGACAGGATATCTCGGTTCAGGCCGGCACCATCACGCTCGACAGTGACCAGGTTGCGCAGTCAGACACCCGCACCACAAATCAGTGGAAGATGTCGTGGGAAAATAACGAAACCCGCAAAGATGAAAGCATCCGGCAGGAAACCAGTAACATCCGTGCTGCCGGTGACATACGGCTGGCGGCCGCAACCGGTGATATCACCCTGAAAGGGGCAAAACTGGAGGCCGGAACACATCTCAGCGCGGATGCCAAAGGCGATATCCGGCTTGAGAGCGTGACAGACTCCCGCACACAAACCGTATCCGGTAATAAACGCAATGAGACGGCAAAACTGCTCAGCGGCACACACGGCGATGTCACCTCGAAAGAACAGCTGGTGAAAACGGAACTGATCGCGGGCGGTAATCTGGGACTGAACGCCGGTCATGATATCCGTGCTCAGGCAGCACAGGCACGCGCCGGAAAAGATATGATTATCAACACCGGTAACAATCTCACCATCAGCACACAAACCGCGACACAGCATCAGGGGCATACTGAAAATGTCACGTCCTGGGGCGGTATCGGCGGCGGTTCCCGTGAAAACAGTGCCACCACGGAAGAGACGGCACACGGCTCCGGCTTCACCGCAGGCGGTAAGCTCTGGCTTTCCGGCGGTAACGGTGTCACTGTCACCGGCAGCAAGGTAAAAGGGACACAGGACAGCCTGGTGCAGACCGGGCAGGGCGCGCTGGTGATTGAAAACGGCATCAGCCGGACGGCAAAACATATTGATAACCGTGATGGCGGCGCATTTAACATCACCCGCAGCACGCTTCGTGAAAACAGTGAAGATACCAGGGTGGAGCGCAGTGAGCTGAAATCAGAGGCCGATCTGCGCCTGGCCGGGAAAAATGATATCACCATCGCCGGAAGTCTGATTGAAAGTGCAGGCACACTGAAAATTGATACCCTCGGGGATATTAATGTCCGTGCGGCACAGGCGCAAAAGCAGTCTGATAAAACAGAAACCACACTGAAAATCAGCGGCTATGCCAAAGAGGATGAAGACAAACAATACCGTGCCGGTCTGGATATCAGCCATACCCGCGAAACGCAAAAACAGGATTCTGTCACGCAGCAGGGCAGTGAACTGAAAGGCGGCAGTGTTTCTGTCACCGCCGGGAAAGATCTCACCCTTACCGGTTCTTCACTGACCACGACTCAGGGGGATGCGGCGCTTTCTGCTGAAAATATCACCCTGAACGCGGCAGATAACAGTGATAGCCGGACACAGCAGAAAGGGGAATCACACGGCGGTATTTATCTGACCGGCGGTATGGATAAACTCGGCGGCGGGATCAGCGGCGGTCACACTGAAACCGGTAAAACACAGGAGCAGCATCAGGCGGTGACCTCCGGCACGAACGTGCAGGGTAATCTCACGCTGACCGCCGGAAAAACGCTTTCCCAGGAGGGCGCATCACACGCGGTGAGCGGCGCTTATACGGAAAACGCGCAAAACTCGGAACACCGGGCGGCTCACAACAGTGATCGCACCACAGAAACCACCAAAGGCGGCGAAGGCAGTCTCGGCGTTTCCCTTGATTACAGTAAAGTCTCCCGTCCGCTGGCCAAAGCCGGTGAAAATCTTGCGGAAGGTGATGTTGCCGGTGTGGCTGACAGCACCGCCGCCACCGGCCTGCCGGATATCGGCGTTGACCTGAGCGGTAAAGGGGAAAACCGGAAGACCACCACCGGAAACACACAGGCGAAAACTACCTCTGTTAATGCAGGTTCTGTTGCCGTGAACGCCACAGACCGTGTTCTGGATGAAGGGACACGTTACCGGGCGGAAAACGGCGGTATTGCGATCAACGCCGGTGATTATCAGTCTGCGGCAGCGGCAGATACGCACCATCAGTCTGAATCAGTGACTGAGGGTAAAGGCAGCCTGCGCGTGGCGACATCCACCGGACAGGACGTTTCGATCAACGCAGAAGGCAGCGGTGGTCATCGTCTGGCAACGGAAAGCAGCAGTAAAGCAGTGACCGGATCGCTGTCAGCGAAAGGTGATATCGCGGTGCAGGCGGGGCGTGATGTCTCATTACAGGGCGATACACTGCGCAGTGAGGAAGGAGGCGTTTCTGTCCGTGCCGGTGACAATCTGACGCTGGATCAGGCAGCAGATACACACAGTAAAACCGTCAGCGGCTATGACGCCGGGGTGAAGGTGAATGTGGAGTCGATTAACCTGAAAAATGCGGGCGGTGGTCTCAGCGGCGGACGTGAAGTGTATAACGAAAGCGGTACAACGGCGAAAACCGGCGTGACTGAGGGGAAAACCGGGGTGGTATTACAGGCCGGAAACGACCTGACCGCCAAGGGCACCGATATCAGCAGTGACGGGGATATCACGGTGAAAAGCGGACACAATACTCTGCTGAACAGTGCGGAGAGCACAAATACCATTTCCGGCCATCAGTGGCACGGCGGTGTGCAGGTCAGCGGCGGTAAAACAGAAACCGGCAGCAAACTGGGCGGCGGTGCGGATTTCAGTATCAGCAAACAGTCTGAAAACGTGACGGATCAGCGCGGCGGCAGTCTGCGCAGCGGTGGTACGGTTGCTGTCTCGGCAGATGGCATGCGGGATGATGCACTGCATCTGCAAGGCACACAGACCGATGCAAAAAATATTGCACTGACTGCCCGTGACGGCGGGATTGTGATTGAATCCGCACAGAAAACCACGGATAAAGCCAATTGGAATGCGGGCGGAAACCTGAATATCGGGACCTCGCGCAGTACAGAAAATCCGGAAACCGGCTCACGGCATAATATCAGCGCCGGTCTGAAAGGCGGGATTGATAATCAGCAGACAGTCACACAGAAAAATGCCCTGACTGAAAGCGAAAATCTCACGCTGAACAGCCGCAATGACACGCGGATTCAGGGCGGAAAACTGAGCGCGGATACCATCAGCGGACGTGTCGGCGGTGATCTGGTGGTTGAAAGCCTGACTAACACGGAATCGATTCTGAAAGCAGATGCGGATCTGTCGGCGGCACATACCAATGACGAGGGCAGCAGTACCACCTCGAAACTGGCGAATGCCGGTACGCCGAAGTTTGCGGATGATATCAAAGCCGGTCTGGAAAACGGTCTCGATAAAGCAGCAGATTCCGTCCGTGAAAATGCCGGAACCGGCGCGGGTACGGTGGCGGATAAAGTGAAATCCGGTCTGACATCTCCTGCCGGCATGAACGGCAAGGTGAAAGTGTCCTTTGAAACCCGCTCTTCTGAGCAGGTGGGACAGCTATCCGGCCTGACAGCCCGTGAACAGGGTAAACTGCGCACCGGCGGCGGCACCATTCTGACCGGTGCGGTGCTGGACGGTCTGCCGGATGGCGGGAACACCGAAATGCGTTCTGTGGCGGTCAAAGAAACCGGCACCCGCATTCACGGCGAACTCCCGCTCAATGCCGGACAGGCTGTCAGTGCGGTTAAAGACGGAATCGTAAACGGAAAATCCCCGGTGGGAATTTCTGTCACTAATGATCACGGCAGTGTGAACAGTAAAGTGAAGTAATTATTAGTTTATTCAGTAAGATAAAACGGCTCCCTGCGGAGCCGTTTTTTTATGTGACAATCCGGAGTGGTTTAAAAATTGTTTATATAACTGTGGTTATGATCAGGGTCATCAGTTCGGCTGTACTTAATCTGATTGTGGAATGACTACGGTATGACTACACTATCGTCTGTTTATTCACCTGCTTTGAGGGCTGGTTATGTCTAAAGTGGAATATGTCAGAGCAAAAATTGATCCGAAGCTGAAAGCAGAAGCGATTGAAACGCTTGAATCAATGGGCTTAACAGTGAGTGATGCGATAAGAATGTTGATGATTCAGATTGTTGAACAGAAAGCGATGCCATTTAGTGTGAAAAGCACACAATATCGTCATGCTGCACGTACCCGGGCCGCAATAAAAGAGTTGGAGTGCGGGAAGGGCAAAAAATTTGACAGTATTTCAGATTTAATGGCGGATCTGCAGGATGGTAAGGACGATTGAACGTTCATCTCAGTTTAAAAAAGATTATAAACGGGGAATTAAGGGTATTTATCGTATAATGCTAAATGACAGTTTGCAGGATATCCTGAATATACTGGTCAATGATCTCCCTATCCCGGAAAAATATGCTGATCATCCGCTTAAAGGGAATTGGCGTACATTTCGTGATTGCCACCTCTATCCTGATTTAATTTTGATTTATAAAAAAGAAGGTGATTGTTGTCTGAAATTGGCTCGTCTCGGATCTCACAGTGAATTTTTTTAATTTTCACCTCTGGTAAAACAGATTATCTCTGTTTCTCTTTTTTGTTCCCGATCAATTCCCCGCTGAAAAAATAATCCGTAATTTTAATCCAAACACTTATCCGTAAAAAATAACTAATTTAGTGAAATAAACCATGTTTTGAGAATAATCCAGTGATTGACTTTGTGTTATGCGATCTGCGTAAAAGAAAAATCAGCGGGTAATGGATAGCGTAAACGCAATTTATAACTCAATGGAAGGTGTTCTCTATGAAACGTAGTGTTTTATCTCTTGCTGTGGGTGCTGCACTGGTGATTTCTGATGCAACGGCATGTACCACTATTTTTGTCGGTGAAAATGCGTCTTCAGATGGTGCGCAATATATTGCCCGTAATGAAGATATGAATCCGGCAAACCCGAAAGTTTTGCAGGTAAATCAGGAAAAAATCAATAAAGACACTGAGTTTAAAACCAACTTAAATAAATTTACCTATACGTTGCCGGAAAAGGCAATGCGTTATACCACTATCCCGGAATGGAATGATAAAGGTCAGTTCCGTTTCAGTTCTAACGGCTTTAATGACGCCGGTGTCGGGATCAGTGCCACAGAAACGATTTTTGCCAATGATGCATCATTAAAAATTGACCCGTATGTCGAAGATACCGGGATTATTGAAGATGCTATTCCGGATGTGGTATTACCGTATGTCTCTTCCGCGAAAGAGGGGGTAATGCGGTTAGGAAAAATTATCGAGGAAAAAGGCGCCGGTGAAGGTTTCGGCGTGGCCTTTATTGATAAAGACGGCATCTGGTATCTGGAAACCGGCAGCGGCCACCAGTGGATGGCAGCGAAAATCCCGGCCAATACCTATTATGTCACTGCCAACCAGGGGCGTCTGGAAAAATTTGATATCAATGACAAAGACAACTACCTGTCATCTCCGACACTGATTTCCTTTGCCGAGCAAAACGGCTTATATGATCCGAAAAAAGACGGTGAATTTAATTTCAAAAAAGCCTATACCAAAGATGATGCAAAAAGTGACGGTTATTACAACTATCCGCGTGTCTTAGTGCTGCAAAAAATGTATAACCCGGAAATTAAGACTGATTTTAAAGATGTGAAATCCAATGATTTCCCTGTCTTCTTAAAACCGGCGAAAAAACTGGGGCTGGAAGATATTAAAGCCGGGCTGCGCAACCATTATGAAAATGTCGGCACATCTCCGTATGCCACCACCTATCCGGATACCACAAAACGGCCAATCTCCGTATTCCGGACTCAGCACTCCCATATTTTGCAGGTGCGCAAAGATTTACCGAAAGAAATCGGCAATGTCCGTTATATCGCTTTCGGTATGCCGACATTATCTGTTTATGTCCCGGTGTATTACGGCCCGGACAGCTATGTGGAGGCGTATACCATCGGCTCACCGCAGGCGGATAATGCTTCCGCGCACTGGAAATTCCGTAAATTACAGACACTGGCGATGATCGACTTTAATAAATATTCGAAAATTGTGCAGGCGGAATACAGCAAACAGGAAGCTCAGTTTGCCGAAGAACAGCAGGCAATGGAAAAAGAGTATCTGAGTATTTATAAAACAGACCCGGCAAAAGCCAAACAACTGTTACAGGACTTCCAGAATAAGGTGATGCAGGACGCGTTAAATACCACGGATAAACTGACCAATATTATTATGCAGGATCTGACCAATTCCGTGAATGAGCGCTACCGTTTTAAAGGTGCGTGATGCGGTAAGGTTATTGAGACAAGATTATTGAGATAAATAAAAACGGCCTCTGGTGACAGAGGCCGTTTTGCTGTTGTCTTTCCGGTCAGTTACCGGCT
This sequence comes from Morganella sp. BCCO 40_0007, assembly GCF_032989665.1. Classification (NCBI taxonomy): domain Bacteria; kingdom Pseudomonadati; phylum Pseudomonadota; class Gammaproteobacteria; order Enterobacterales; family Morganellaceae; genus Morganella; species Morganella sp. BCCO 40_0007. The sequence continues at coordinate 25,466 of NZ_JAVBIN010000017.1, forward strand.
GACAGCCCGGACGGTCAGTGTAATACCGTCAACGGCAATCACTTCCACTTCCGTACCGGCAGGCAGCGGTGACTGACTGTAAACACGCCAGCTTCCGTCTGCGAGGCGGATGCGGCTGTAACCTTCTTCCGTCTCTGTCAGCAGCGCGGCGCGCAGACCAATCAGCTTGTGATTGGCCTGATTCGGTGAACTGCTGTCATCACGCTGGCGGCGGCGCTGAAAATTACGCCACAGCACCGCACAAATCACCGTCATCACTGCGAAGATAATGCCCTGCCACTCGGGACTCAGCCCCGGTATTATCCACGTCAGCAGTGCGACAATCAGTGCCGCCACACCGCTCCAGAGCAGATAACCCCCGGTGCCGAGCATCTCCAGAATCAGCAGGATGCCGCCGAAACAGAGCCAGAACCAGACCGCCTGTGATGCGATCATCTCAATCATGCGGATTTACCCTGACCTTTCGTGTCTTTTGACACATTGAACATTTCTGCCACACCGCCGATAGCACCCATCAGGTTACTGGCTTCCAGCGGCATCATAATGACTTTGCTGTTTTCCGCTGCACCGATTTTGGTCAGTGCATCGGTATATTTTTGGGCCACAAAGTAATTGATAGCCTGCATATTACCGTCAGCGATAGCATCCGATACCATTTGTGTGGCGCGGGCTTCCGCCTCAGCCGCACGTTCACGGGCTTCTGCTTCCAGGAATGCGGACTGACGCAGACCTTCTGCTTTCAGGATCTGAGACTGTTTTTCACCTTCCGCTTTCAGGATAGCCGCCTGACGTATACCTTCCGCTTCGAGAATATCGGCACGTTTGGTACGTTCCGCTTTCATCTGGGCGTTCATCGCAGATACCAGCTCTTTCGGCGGACGCACGTCACGGATTTCAACACGGGTGATTTTAATCCCCCACGGGTTGGTTGCCTCATCCACAATATGCAGCAGGCGGGAGTTAATGGAATCACGCTGAGACAGCATTTCATCCAGCTCCATCGAACCGAGCACGGTACGGAAGTTGGTCATGGTCAGGTTGATAATCGCCAGATTCAGGTTGCTGACTTCATACGCGGCGCGTACAGGATCAATAACCTGAATAAAGCAGACGGCGTCGATGGTGACGTTGGCGTTATCGCGGGAGATAACTTCCTGTGACGGAATATCGAGAACCTGTTCCATCATATTAATTTTACGGCCGATGCGATCCATAAACGGCACAATAATATGCAGACCCGGCTGAAGTGTCCGGGTATAGCGGCCAAAACGCTCAACAGTCCACTGAAAGCCCTGCGGTACAGTTTTGACACCGGTCGCGACAATAATGACGGCGATGAGAATAATAATCGGGACAAAACCCAGTGAGAACAAATCCATGAGCCAAAATCCTTATCAGTAATGAGTGGGTTAAATAATTCAGTAAAGTAATAATTAGTACAGTAACGAGTATAGCTTACGACGGTAAGATGCGGCAGTACTGTCTGCGGTTCCCATTGCCGCCATAATATCCATCATGGTTTTGCGTGCCTGACCTTCCGCAGCCGCCAGATCCTTCTTCAGGAAGCTGAATAACAGGGCCAGTGCTTCGTCATTGCGGTGAACCTCATGCAGTTTCAGCGCCAGTTGTACTGCGAGTTCTGCATTCTCCGGATCTGCGGTAAAGGCATTTTGCAGCTCCTGGATTTCCGGCGTGTCTGCGGCCTGCTTTTGTAACTCAATTTGAGATAAGAGACCATGATAGCGTGTATCCTGATCCTGAATCGGGACTGACTTCAAGACTTTCTCTGCCTCTTCTGACAGATTTACTTCCAGCAGTGTCTGTGCCAGCAGCAGAGTGATTTCGCTGTTGCGGTCGTCTGCCTGATGCGCTTCACGCAGCAGCGGCAGAGCAGCCTGAAAATCACCGGCTTCAATCAGTTCGATGGCCTGACCGGTTTTGATTTCAGATTCGGACGGCAGGAATTTTGCCAGGAAGTTACGGACTGTCTCTTCATTCTGCGGCCCCTCAAAGCCATCGACCGGCTGTCCCTGATGGAACAGATAGGTGGTCGGCACCGCACGCAGACCGAATTGTGAGGCGATCATCTGCTCGGTATCGCAGTTGACTTTGGCAAGGATCATCATCCCGGCATAGTCAGCGGCCACTTTTTCCAGAATAGCGCCCAGTTCCTGACACTGCGGGGACTGCGCGGAATGGAAGAAAAAGACCACCGGCACTTGCATTGAAGATTCAATAACCTGGCGTAAATTGGTTTCGTTAACGTCTGTGATATGTGCATTTGATAACATATTCATTCTCTTAATAAATTGGCGGACTTTTTATTAACATCTGGGCGCAGCGCGGCATTTCAAGCGGCAGAGGATTTTTTGTTCAGTATTTTATCCATCAGCCACAGCGGCAGCAGGCGTCTGAGCCACATCACGATTACGGTAAGACCCGTAACAGGATAGCGTATTTTCGGGTGCCGGTGCTCCAGGGCACGGATGACTTTTTTCACCACATCCTCCGGTTTGCCGGTAAACAGGCGGGCAATACCCGGATTTTTGACCGGTTTATCCTGCAGCGTTTGTGTGACATTTTCCGTAAACCGGGTGGTGATGGGGCCCGGCTCAATCAGGCTGACACGGACTCCGGTACCGGTGAGTTCCATCCGCAGTGCATCGGACCAGGCTTCCAGCGCGAATTTACTGGCGGCATAAGCACCGCGCCCCGGGGTAGAAATCAGCCCCATCACGGAACTGGTCTGGATTATCCGGCCTTCGCCGGCCTGTTTCATGGCAGGCAGCAGCAGCGTGGTTAACTGATGTGTGCCGAACAGATTGGCGGAAAACTGTTTTTCCAGATCTTCGCGGCTGACCGTTTCAAGCGGGCCGTACAGGCCAAAACCGGCATTATTGAATAAGCCGTACAGGCGGTTGCCGGTCAGCGCCAGTACCTGTTCCGCAGCGCGGGCAACACTTTGCGGGCAGTCCAGATCCAGTTCCACCGGTTCAAACCCGAGGCGTGCCATTTCGGCCAGATCAGCCGGTTTGCGGCAGGCGGCCAGCACACGGTAGCCCCGCTGTTTCAGTATCTTTGCCGCGCATAACCCGATACCGCTGGAACTGCCGGTGATCAAAACTGCTTTTTGCATTTCTTTACCTGCTTAACTGCTTATAAGTCATGGACAAATCATTTAGGATAGTCTGACGCCTGTTATTGTAAGTAAGGCAGTAGTGTTTTATCCATCCAGTCTGTCACATAGGGCTGTGCCGCTGCGTTCGGGTGTATGCCGTCATCCTGTATCCACTGCGGATTGGTGATGACCGCTTCCATATAAAACGGGATCAGCGGAACGGTATTTTCCTGTGCCAGCGCCGGATAGAGCGCAGAGAACCGCTCTGTATAGCGTTTGCCGTAATTCGGCGGAATACGGATCTGCATCAGCAGCGGCTTCGCACCGGCGGCTTTCACGGCATCAATCGCTGCCTGAAGATCGGTGCGGGTTTGTGTCAGCGGCAGGCCGCGCAGGCCGTCGTTGGCACCCAGTTCAATCAGTACCCATTGCGGCCGGTGCTGCTCCAGCAGTGCAGGCAGACGGGCAAGTCCCTGAGCGGCCGTATTTCCGCTGATACTGCCGTTTATCAGTGTGATGCCGTTACCGGCCTGTTGCCAGCGTTGTCCCAGCTGTGCCGCCCACGCCTCTCCGGCCGGAAGGCGGTAACCGGCACTCAGGCTGTCCCCCAGTATCAGTAATGTTCCGGCGGCATACAGATTCCCGCTGAACAGCAGCAGAAAAAGGAAACAGAGATGGCTCCGGAGCCTATTCTTGAAATTGATCATCTTATTAAGCGCGTCGGTCAGGGTGAAAATGAGATCACTATATTGCAGGGTGTCGGATTAGTTGTCGAGCCTGAAGAAACAATTGCGCTGGTGGGGGAGTCCGGTTCCGGAAAATCGACCCTGCTGGGGATTATTGCCGGTCTGGATGACGGCACGTCCGGTGAGGTGAAACTGCTCGGACAGTCACTGCCGCAGCTGGATGAGGAAGCGCGGGCAAAACTGCGGGCGCGGGATGTCGGCTTTGTGTTTCAGTCCTTTATGCTGATCCCGACACTGAATGCGCTGGAAAATGTGCAGTTGCCTGCGTTGTTACGCGGTGAATCCGAATCTGCCAGCCGCGAAAATGCGGAACAACTGCTGATTCAGCTGGGGCTGGAAAAACGCCTGAAACATATGCCTGCCCAGCTTTCCGGCGGGGAGCAGCAGCGCGTGGCTATCGCCCGGGCATTCTCGACCCGGCCGAAAATTCTGTTTGCCGATGAACCGACCGGTAACCTTGATCGCCGTACCGGCGATAAAATTGCGGATCTGCTGTTCTCACTGAACCGTGATTACGGCACCACACTGATTCTGGTCACGCATGACCTGACTCTGGCCGCCCGCTGTCAGCGGCGGCTGAAACTGTCTGACGGCAAGCTGGAGGAATTGACATGATCTGGCGCTGGTTCTGGCGGGAGTGGCGCACGCCGTCCCTGCTGGTGGTCTGGCTGTCATTGACCCTGGCAGTCGCCTGTGTGCTGGCGCTGGGGCGTACCGGTGATCGTATTAATCAGAGTGTGAATTATCAGAGCCGTGATTATCTGGCCGGTGATCTGGTGCTGCGCGGCTCGCATCCGGCTGATGAAAACTGGCTGAAAACAGCACAGGAAAATGGCCTGACGCTGAGTCAGCAGATGAGCTTCAACACTATGGTGTTTGCCAATGATGTGCCGCAGCTGGTGTATGTCAAAGCGGCTGATGAGGCTTATCCGCTGTACGGTGAGCTGGAAACCGATCCGCCCGGCCTGAAACCTGCACCGGGGGAGATTCTTATCGCGCCGCGTCTGGCAGAACTGCTCTCGGTAAAACCGGGACAGATGCTGGAAGTGGGGGATACCGATCTGAAAATCGCCGGTTTTCTTATTCAGGAGCCGGACAGCGGTTTTAACCCGTTCCAGATGGCTCCCCGCGTGCTGATCAGCTTGCAGGATGCGGAAGCCACCGGGGCAATACAGCCGGGGAGCCGTCTGACTTACCGCGATATGTTTGCCGGTGCACCGGATACGGTATCGATATTTAAACAGCAGTATGAGGACGCATTACGGATTGATCAGCGCTGGGTCACTTTGCAGCAGGAGGGCGGGGCGCTGGCGAAGTCTATCGATCGTGCTCAGCAGTTCCTGGTGCTTTCCGCACTGCTGACCCTGTTACTGGCGATTGCCGCCGTGGCCGTTGCGATGTCGCACTACTGCCGCAGTCGTCACACCCTGATCGCGGTATTGAAAACGCTGGGTGCAGGGCGGCGGGAGCTGCGTTACTGGGTTGTCGGGCAATGGGCGGTACTGATGGCGGCGGCGATGGTGGCCGGGTCGCTGCTGGGGCTGATTTTTGATGCCGTACTGATGAGCCTGCTCTCTCCGCTGCTGCCGAAAGCGCTGCCCGCGCCGGGATTATGGCCGTGGGCATGGGCACTGCTGACCCTGGTTGCTATCACTCTGCTGGTGGGTGCACGGCCGTACCGCCAGCTGATGCTGACACAACCGACCCGTGTGCTGCGCGATGACGTGGTGGCACCGGTCTGGCCGCTGCGCTGGTATCTGCCGCTGGCAGCACTGATTGTGGCGGGTGGTCTGGCGGTGCTGACTAACGCCTCTTTTCTGCTCTGGGCGGTGCTGGCCGGTGTGGTTCTGATCGCTGCGCTGCTGGCGGTGGCCGGTTACGGCGGATTGTGGCTGCTGGCCAAAATTCCGTTTCGTGCACTGAGTCTGCGGCTGGCTGTCCGTCGCCTGCTGCGTCAGCCCGGTCAGACGCTGGTTCAGACCGGTGCATTTGCGCTCTCTTTTATGCTGCTGGGACTGCTGGTGATGGTTCGCGGTGATCTGATCGGGCGCTGGCAGCAGCAACTGCCGCCGGATACGCCGAACTATTTTCTGGTGAATATGACCGAAGATCAGATAGCACCTGTTAATCAGCTGCTGGCTGCGCACAACGTGACGCCAACGGAATATTATCCGGTGGTGCTGGCGCGCCTGTCCGGTATTAACGGCGAAACTGCGCTGGAATGGGCAGATGCGCGTGATCCCGGCAACAATACGGTCCGCCGCGAACTGAGTCTCACCTGGACGGCGTCCCTGCCGCCGCTCAATGAGCTGGCAGACGGCACCTGGCCGCCGAAACCCGGGGAAGTCTCTATTGAGATGGAAGTCGTCAAACAGCTCGGTCTGAAAGTCGGAGATACCCTGACATTCACCGGGGATACCCGGCCGTTTACCGCGACTGTCAGCAGTGTGCGGCAGGTGGACTGGGAAAGTATGCGGCCGAATTTCTTCTTTATCTTTAATCAGGCGTCCCTGGAAAACCAGAGTGCCATGTGGCTGACCAGCTTTCACTATGACGGTAATGATGGACTAATCACCCAGATGAATCGTAAGTATCCGTCTATCAGCATTTTTGATACCGGATCGATGCTGAAACAGATCCAGACCATTCTCGCGCAGGTCAGCCGTGCGCTGGAAGCGATGGTGGTACTGGTACTGATCTGCGGTGTGCTGTTATTACTGGCGCAGATCCAGGTGGGTATGAATCAGCGCCGGACTGAACTGGTGGTATACCGCACCCTCGGTGCCGGAAAACGCCTGTTGCGGCGTACGCTGTGGAGTGAATTTGCGCTGCTGGGCGTGATGGCGGGCGTGGTTGCGGCACTCGGTGCGGAGATTGCCCTGTGGCTGTTGCAGACCCGCGTGTTTGATTTTCCGTGGCAATTGCAGTGGCCGCTGTGGATAGGGCTGCCGCTGGCCGGAGGTTTCCTGCTTTCACTCTGCGGCAGTGTGCTGGGGCTCCGTTTGCTCGGGGATTCTCAGCAGCACCGCCGTTTACAGAGTTAGTCCGGCGACGGCGTGTATGCCCTGACCGGTTTGTGCTGCGGTGGCCGCATAAAGAATGTGGCCGCCAGAATCACGATCACCGGCAGGGCGATCAGCAGGAACGCCGGGGTAAAACTGCCGCTGTAATCCTTGACGGCACCGGCAAAAAACGGTGCCAGACAGGCAAAGGTGGAAATCAGATTCACCACAGAGAACAGCTCCAGATACGGACCACGGCCAAAATAGTTTGCCAGCAGCACGCTGGAGGCCAGGAATGTCATACCGTAACCAATCCCCACCAGCACCGTAAACAGGATCAGCAGCGGCCAGCTGGTCGCGATACTCAGCGTCAGCACACCAAACGTGATGGTGGCGAGGCTGATAATCAGCAGTTTTTTCGGTTCCAGCCACTCGCCTATCGCTCCGCCTGCCAGACGGGAAAAGGCGTTGATAAAGGCCATGGTACTGAGGAGTGTGGCCGCGATGGTTTCACTGAATCCTTTGTCCATGATATGCGGCACCGCAAAACTGTTCACGGTGAACCCGCACCATAAAAAGGCGGTATAAGATGCAGCGATCACATAGAACTGCCAGGTTCTCAGTGCCTGACGGGCGCTCCAGCGCGCCTGACTGCGGTAGATACGGGAAGTTTGTTTCTTCTGCTGCCACATCACTGCACGGGCATGCGTGATCTCACGGCGGCCTTCCCGCATAACCAGCAGGGTAATCAGTGTGACAACAGCCAGCGTCAGCGCGGAGATCAGCCAGTGGACACGCCAGGAGCCGAAGACATGGGCGGCGAGAAAATAGATCCACGGCCCGACCACACCACCCAGCCCGCCGAGGGTAAAGTAAAAACCAAACGCCAGTGACTGGCGGCTGAACAGCCGTGAAATCACATAGGTGCCGGGAACGGTGGCCATAAAGGTAAAGCCAATCCCGAGGAAAGCCGTACCGATAAAATAGCGCTGAATCGACTGCGTGGTGTACAGGCTGTAAAATCCGGCCAGAAACAGCAGCAGCCCGGTCAGCAGAGTCAGGCGGACATTGGTTTTACGGATCAGAAGACTGGGCAGAAAGCTGGATAATCCGCAGGTCAGTCCGAGCAGGGTGAACCCGAAACCGGCATCCGTCCAGCTCCAGTTCAGCTCTCTGAGCATGCCGGGTAAAACCACGCCCAGTGAGGTAAAAGTGGTGGCGGTGGTCAGAAAATAAACCAGCCCCAGCAGGGTGAGTATAGTCCATTGATAAACAGGGCCTAAGCGGCGATCTGACGAAAACATCCCGGCTCCGGAAAAGGCGTAAAAAGCAAAATGCCCGGCTGAACGCCGGGCATCAGAATGGAGCTATTGTCGCCGGAAACGGTGCTGACTACCAGCTTAATATTGTTTTTGCCCAGTCCGCAGAAGACTGATATTCCGCCGGTAAATTCTGTGCCAGCTCACTGAGTGCCGCAATAAGCTGTGCCGGTTCCGGATATGACAGGTTAATGTGACCGACTTTGCGCGCCGGGCGAACTTCTTTATCGTACCAGTGCAGATGCGCCAGCGGTTGTGCCAGCCACTGCGTATTGAGTTCAGTACCGATAATATTCACCATTACCGCCGGGGCGGTCACGACCGGCTGCGGCAGCGGAAGATCCAGAATCGCCCGCAGATGCAGCTCAAACTGACTGACTGACGCACCGTTTTGTGTCCAGTGGCCGCTGTTGTGCACACGCGGTGCAAGCTCGTTGATCAGAAGACCATCCTCTGTGACAAAACATTCCATTGCCATCACACCGGTATAATCCAGCTCATTGAGGATCGCGCCCAGCATCTGCTCAGCTTGTTCCTGAAGCGGATTTTGTGTCTGCGGGAAGGCCACGCTCATGCGCAGAATGCCCTCTTCGTGATGATTATGCGTCAGCGGGTAAAACACACATTCCCCGGCACGGTTACGGGCGCCGACCAGCGACACTTCACCGGAAAACAGAATGCCTTTCTCGGCGATGCACTCACCGTAAATTTCCGGCGGCAGGGCGGATTCATCCCCGAGACGCACACGCCACTGGCCGCGGCCGTCATAACCGCCGGTACGGCGCTTGACGATGACAAAGTCCCCGAGGCGGGCAAAAATATCGGGCCATTCATCAGGGGAAGAAAGCGGTTGCCACGGTGAGGTGGCGAGATGCAGATCATCCATCAGTTTTTTCTGCGGCAGGCGGTCAGCCAGACGCGGAAAGATATCCCGGTTGATAAAGGCGGGATGCTGCTCCAGCACTTGTGTCAGCGCGGTTTGCGGCCATTGCTCGATTTCAGCGGTGATCACACTGTGCTGATAAGGAACGGCTTCCGGTTCGGCATCTAACCCGACAGGATAAACAGAAATGCCCAGCGGCTCACCGGCCTGGCGCAGCATCCGGCCCAGCTGGCCGTTTCCCAGAACGCACACCGGTTTCATCAGCAGGCCTCCCGCGGGTCCGGGTTGCTGAGCACATCATCGGTCTGTGCTGTGCGCCATTCAGTCAGACGGACAAGCAGTGCCTCATCATGCAGGGCAAGAATCTGTGCAGCAAGCAGAGCGGCATTGGCGGCACCGGCTTTACCGATCGCCAGCGTGCCGACCGGAATACCTTTCGGCATCTGCACAATAGAATAGAGACTGTCGACGCCGCTGAGTGCGGCGCTCTGCACCGGCACACCCAGCACCGGAACGAGGGTTTTGGCCGCCAGCATACCCGGCAGATGCGCGGCACCACCGGCACCGGCGATGATCACATCAAACCCGTTCTCTTTTGCGGTTTCAGCGAAAGAAAACAGTTTGTCCGGCGTGCGGTGCGCAGAAACCACTTCGGTGTGATAAGGCACCTGAAGCAGGTCGAGGATCGCAGCGGCGTGCTCCATGGTGCTCCAGTCACTTTTGGAACCCATAACAATAGCCACTTTGGCTGCCGGTGAGTGTTGTTGCGAAGAGGCGGCGTTCATGTTTTCGGTGCTCCTGTACATCCCGCGTCACGAAAATTGACAGACGTCCGGCAGTGAGCCGGTGAAGAAGACGGGCATAATATCATGGTAAATCACGAAGGAAAACGTTTGCGTCACGGATTTTTCACAAATACGGGCAGGTAATGGCTCAGAACGGAAAGAAGATCAGCGAAATACTGTCCGGGGTGATTTTAAAGGCGGAACCCTGAGAATGCCACGCACCGAGAACACCGCGAAAGTGCGTTTCGCCGTCAGCGGAAACATCGTGTACCGCAGGACGGTGGGTGTGACCGTGGATCATCCAGCGTGTCCGGTACTGACGGAATGCTTTCATCACCTCGTTCTGATTTACATCCATAATCGCTTCGCTTTTGCGCTGATTGGCAGACTGACTGCCCGCCCGCATTTTCTTCGCGATTTTCAGGCGCAGTGACAGCGGCAGCCACAGAAACAGGCGCTGTATCCACGGAGTGTGAACACGCTGACGATAATGCTGGTAATCCGTGTCATCGGTACAGAGAGTATCACCGTGCAGGATCAGGATCTGATGCCCTTCGGCTTCAATTACCTGTGTATCCGGCAGCAGTGTCATTCCGCACTGACGGGCATAGCGTTTGCCCAGCAGAAAGTCACGGTTACCGCAGATAAAAAAGATCTTCACGCCGCTGTCACTGAGGGATTTCAGCGCATCGGCCACGGTTTTATGCAGCGGGTTCGGGTCATCATCACCAATCCAGTAATCAAAAAAATCACCGAGAATATAGAGTTGTGAGGCGTGAACCGCCTGTTCCCGCAGAAAACGAAGAAAGCCGGCGGTGATCGCCGGCTCATGCTCATTTAAATGCAAATCTGCAATAATAAGCGTGGTCATACTTACTCAGAAACAGTCACGCTTTCGATGATCACATCTTCACGCGGCACATCCTGGTGCATACCGCTGTTACCGGTTTTAACGGCTTTGATTTTGTCCACAACATCCATACCTTCAACCACTTCAGCAAACACACAGTAGCCCCAGCCACTTGGTGTTTCTGAACGGAAGTTCAGGTAGTCGTTGTCAACAACGTTGATGAAAAACTGTGCAGTGGCGGAATGCGGGTCGTTAGTACGGGCCATCGCCAGGGTGCCGCGGTTGTTTTTCAGACCGTTGTTGGCTTCATTTTTAATCATACCGAGGGTTGGTTTCTGCTTCATGCCCGGCTCAAAACCACCGCCCTGGACCATGAAATCATTGATAACACGATGGAAAATGGTGTTATTGTAGAAGCCGTCTTCACAATATCTCAGGAAGTTTGCGACCGTTTCCGGTGCTTTGTCCGCGAACATCTTAATGACGATATCACCATGATTTGTATGAAAAGTTACCATAATAATTTCCTGCTGCTTATATTATAAAGGCAATAATCTGCCGTTTTTATCTCCGGGGTGTGTTATATCATACTCACTAATCTGCGTCAGTATTTGTTATAATCACCGGGTTTTACAGGGTCTTTCTTGCATTTGCAGGGTATTCGCGTTTCAATAACCCGACCTGTCTCAGATTATGATCCCCGCAGACAGATATAAAAAATAAAGTATTTATTATCAATTAATTAACATAAGTCACCATCAACACGTACAGACTTTTAATGGAATAGTCCTATGCTGAAAATTTATAACACCTTATCAAGACAAAAAGAGGAATTTAAGCCCATTAACCCCGGTAAAATCGGGATGTACGTGTGTGGTATCACTGTTTACGACCTGTGTCATATCGGACACGGGCGGACATTTGTCGCGTTTGACACCATCGTGCGCTATCTGCGTCACGCCGGGTATGATGTGAACTATATCCGTAATATCACGGATGTGGACGACAAAATCATCAAACGGGCAAATGAAAATAACGAAACCTGTGATCAGCTGGTGGATCGCATGGTGGCGGAGATGCACCGCGATTTCGATGCCATGAACCTGATGCGTCCGGATTCAGAGCCGCGTGCCACACATCACATCAAAGAAATTATTGAGATCACGCAGTTACTGCTCGACCGCGATCATGCCTATGTGGCGGATAACGGTGATGTGATGTTTGATATCAGCAGTGATCCGGAGTACGGCCTGCTGTCACGTCAGGATCTGGAACAGCTCCAGGCCGGTGCCCGTGTCGAGGTGGCGGATGTGAAACGCAACCCGATGGATTTCGTGTTGTGGAAAATGTCCAAACCGGGTGAGCCGTCATGGGAATCGCCGTGGGGTGCAGGCCGTCCGGGCTGGCACATCGAATGTTCCGCCATGAACAGCAAACAGCTGGGTACACATTTTGATATTCACGGCGGCGGTTCTGACCTGATGTTCCCGCACCATGAAAACGAAATCGCGCAGTCAACCTGTGCCCACGACGGCCCGTATGTGAATTACTGGATGCACTCCGGTATGGTGATGGTCGATAAAGAGAAGATGTCGAAATCCCTCAATAACTTCTTCACCATCCGCGATGTGCTGGGTTATTACGACCCGGAAACGGTGCGTTACTTCCTGCTGTCCGCACATTACCGCAGTCAGCTTAACTACACGGAAGAGAACCTGAAGCAGGCGCGTACCGCACTGGAGCGTTTTTATACTGCTCTGCGCGGCACAGATAAAGACGCGGCAGTGGTGGTTAATGAGGAATTCGCCAGCCGTTTCCGCGATGCGATGGATGATGATTTCAACACGCCGGAAGCTTATTCTGTACTGTTTGATATGGCGCGTGAACTGAACCGCCTGAAACAGGAAGATATGACGGCGGCGAACGGTCTGGCGGCACAACTTCGCCAGCTGGCTGGTGTACTGGGTCTGCTGACACAGGACCCTGAGCAGTTCCTGCAAAGCGGTGCGCAGAGCGAAAGTGATGAAGATACAGCGAAAATCGAAGCACTGATCAAACAGCGCAATGATGCCCGCGCGTCAAAAGAGTGGGCGCTGGCCGATGCGGCCCGTGATGCCTTAACCGATATGGGTATTGTGCTGGAAGATGGCCCGCAGGGCACCACCTGGCGCCGTAAGTAATCATTATTACATTCTGACTGAAAAGCCCGGCATGATTTATTGCCGGGCTTTTTTATTTCGTTTTATTCTTACGGTGCAGGTATAACTGCAAATTATCAGCTATCCTGTCAGCGTAGCTGATTTTATACGTGAGTTTCTTGTCGTATTTTTATTAAAAAAATAAAGGAAGCATCTGATGAGTAAAAATATGTTAGCGGTATTGCTCGTTTCCGTTTGTGCGTTTGGTACAGTCACGGCGTCAGCCGCCGGATTGTCAGATAATATGAAAACGCTGAACGCGAATTTACAGATTGTTGAAAAAACAGATGATGCGGCAGCGCTGAAAGATGCACTGACAGAAATGCGTGCAGCGGCACAGAGTGCCAAAGCGGAATTACCCGCCAAACTGAAAGGTAAAGCGGCGGACAGCGCAGAAGTGAATGATTACCATCATGGTTATGATGTCCTGACCGGACAAATCGACGAGGCACTGAAACTGGCGGGAGAGGGTAAAATTCAGGAAGCGAAAGCGATGACTGAACAATTTAAAGTCACCCGCGGTGAATACCACAAAAAATACCGTTAACAGATTATACAGATACCGTTCTTCAGTATTAAAAATGCCCGGTTATGACTGCCGGGCGTTTTATATTTCAGCGGCGGATAATCAGTGCCGTTTACGCGGCATCATGCGCAGCAGGGTATTATCTTTCCAGAAGTAATGATGTGCCAGTGCGGCTGCGGCATGCAGGCCGATAATAAAATAACCGGTATTGGCAATGATCTCATGAAGATTCTGTATGCTGTACGCGAGATCTTCATCCGGAGTGGCAGAGACCGGCATCGGAATACCAAATAATGACCAGTCATAACCGTTCAGATATTTAATACTGAAACCGAGCACCGGTAACAGAATAAAGATCACAAAGATCATCAGGTGCACCAGATGGGATAATCCGGTGATCGCCGGGGACGGTTTGGGAATAATGGCCGGTGCGCGATGTTTTATTCTGACCGCCAGCCGGACAATCATCAGTATACCGACAGAGATACCGCAGCTGTAATGTAACCCGGATAAGATACTCCGCAGCGGTTCATCAGCAGAATCCCGTAACAGACCACTGATATAAACGACAATCACAAGCAGAAAAATAAACCAGTGCAGCGCAATTTGCACAGGCCTGAATTTTTGTGTTTCCATTTTTCGCGGCTCTTTTATTATGCGGATAAAAAAACCAGAGTCGATGCTCTGGTTTATTCACAAATTGATATTATTCAGCCACTTTTACCTGCTGACCGGCAAATTCCACCACTTTACCGGCGGTGATTTTGCCGCGTTTGCGGGTTTCTGTTTCACCGTCAACAGTCACCTGACCATCAGCGATAAACTGTTTGGCGGCCGCGCCGCTGTCTGCCCAGCCCTGAATTTTGAGCAGGTCACACAGTTCAACATGCGGGTGCCCGTCGAGATTAAAAATATCCATGGTTATTCGTCCTTATCGTGAAATTCTTCGCAGGCCTGTAATGTATTCTGAATCAGTGTGGCAACCGTCATAGGGCCGACACCACCCGGTACCGGGGTGATCCACTCTGCGCGTTCGGCGGCTTCGGCAAAATTCACATCACCGACCACTTTGCCGTTTTCCAGGCGGTTAATACCCACATCGATAACGATCGCGCCGGGTTTGATCCACTCACCCGGAATAAAACCGGGTTTCCCGACAGCCACAATCAGCAGATCCGCATTTTCAACATGATGACGCAGATTCGTGGTAAAGCGGTGAGTGACCGTTGTGGTGCAACCGGCCAGCAGCAGCTCCAGACTCATCGGACGGCCGACAATATTGGATGCGCCGACAATCACAGCATTCAGACCAAATGTATTGATATTGCAGCGCTCAAGCAGCGTCACAATACCGCGCGGTGTGCACGGGCGCAGATTTGGCGCACGCTGGCACAGGCGGCCGATATTATAAGGATGAAAACCGTCTACGTCTTTATCCGGATGAATACGCTCAATGACTTTGACATTATCAATACCGGCCGGCAGCGGAAGCTGAACGAGTATCCCGTCGATAGTATTATCGTTATTCAGTTTATCAATGAGATGGAGGAGTTCGGCTTCGCTGGTGGTATCGGGGAGGTCATAAGAACGTGAAATAAATCCGACTTCTTCACAGGAACGGCGTTTGCTGGCGACATAAATCTGAGATGCGGGGTTCTCACCGACCAGGATAACGGCGAGACCGGGAGCACGTTTTCCGTTAGCAATCCGTTGCTGCACTTTTGCGGCAACTTCGGCACGGATGGTCGACGCAATCGTTTTCCCGTCTATAATTTTTGCTGACATCGTGTAAAAATCCATAAAACAGATAAAAGATGGGCACTATTCTGTCAGAACATTTTCCGTCTGTCAGTTATGTTTTATTGAGGTGGTGGAAAGTTACTGCCGAAGATAACTTATTTTCTGATTGACTCGCCGCGCCTCAGCCGTATAATCCACGGTGCATCAAGCAGTTAACCCGCTGTTTTTTTCCTCAGCGCGCCCTTAGCTCAGCTGGATAGAGCAACGGCCTTCTAAGCCGTAGGTCACAGGTTCGAATCCTGTAGGGCGTACCATATAAATCAATCAGTTATATGTTAGGGAAAGAAAACCCGCCAGAAAGCGGGTTAAGTAACGGGTCTGGTTAGTATTTTATTTTTCACTTCTGACCCAATTCTCATAAACAGTTTCAGACCATCCAAGGAAAGTCCTGCCTTTCGTTCTTGCCGGTAAAACTCATTACCAGAAACATATAGCCATCTTTCGATAACTTATACATTGGCTGAATACCGCTATTTTTATCAATGTAATTAATGACCTAAATATTGGTCACTGCAAATTTATCAGGACAATCGCTGATTGTTTACTTTATTTTCCTCAGCATATTTTTATGGTTTTTCCAAAATATTCCAGCTGGTTGTGAATACCTGCCCATCAGATGCCGGTACCATTTTCTGAAAATGGTACCCGGGTAAAACTACGGCAGTGGTCGTGGTGTAAATCCTTATAAAAAAGTGAACCTGTTCACCAGAAATAACCGCCCCGCAGAAACACCATTAACGTGATTTCTCAGGCTCGGCTTTCTGTGAATATTTTTGATTGCGCGGTGAATGCGCCGGTGAAATGCGCAGAGTCGCAACCTTCGCCACGTTACCTGCGTTGCCTGGTCACGACCGGTCTGTTCCCGGTGGTCAGGATGTGGATCATCCTACCTGCCGATATAGTGCGTACTATATGAGGCTATGAGAAATCAGATATAAAAAGCCCCGCTATTTAGCGAGGCGTTGTTTTCTTAGTATCAGTTGCTGAATCAAGGATCGCCTGTGAAGCATGGTGTAGTTACTTCCGGTGTCGTCACTGTTGGTGTTGTCACTACGGGTACGGTAAATGCCGGTGTCGTCACTGTTGGTGTTGTTGGTTCTGGTGTTGTCACTGTTGGTGTTGTTGGTTCTGGTGTTGTCACTGTTGGTGTTGTTGGTTCTGGTGTTGTTACAGTTGGTGTTGTTACGCACGGGGTTGTCACCGGACATGTTGGTTCGGGCGGACATACAGTCACAGGCGGGCATGTCGGTTTTGGCGTTACTGGCGGACACGTTGGTTTCGGCTTTTCCGGCTCCTCACATTTGCAGTAGCACTTGCAACAGTTATTCACGATAATCTTAATAACTGTCTGCCCGTTATCACAGCATGCTTCCTTTGTTACTTGAGTCATGATAATTCCTTTTTGATATCAGGCTCCCATTGAGCTGTATAATTATACAGTTGTCAGGTGGTGCTTAATAATCAGCTCCGGAAATGCGATGCGCCTCAGTCTCCCGTATTGCCGGCTTATCGTGATTACAGTCTGCTATTGACTTCTGTCGTGGTTTAATAAATCTGGCCACTTGAACAGAGGGGCATGAGTCCAATGTGCGGATCACAGAAAACCCTGCCGGGTCCGGCAGGCAGAGGCCATGTATAATATGATTGCTGGTCAGCCGCAGGATACCAAAGAGCAGGTCGGTAAAGTTCTGGCTCCGTGGCACCCGGAAAAAGATATGGCATTTACAAGACAACCGGTCTATATTGTTTCGTATGACAGAGGTAAAGACGCGATGACATCAGAAATCATAAAACCAAAACGGGGACGGCCGCCGAAAAATCATGATGCGGGTGCAGATGTAAAAAAAATGCTGATCCGCAGTGGCATGGAGATGTTTACCGAAAAAGGCTATATGACTTCGGATATCAACGGTATCCTGAAAAAAGTTGGTGTGCCGAAGGGCTCTTTTTACTATTACTTTGACAGTAAAGAGCAGTTTGGTCTGGAAATTATGCGTAATTACGACAGCTACTTTTCCCGCCTTCTGGATAAATGCCTGTCTGATACCACGCTGCCGCCACCGGAACGACTGCGGTTATTTTACCGGACGGCCAAAGCCGGAATGGAAAAATACCACTGGCAGCGCGGGTGCCTGGTGGGGAATCTCGGTCAGGAGGTTGCCAGCCTGCCGGCCGGGTATTGCGAAATACTCGATAACATTATTACCGGCTGGCAAAAAAAAGTGGAAATCTGTCTTCTGGAAGCGCAGAAGCAGCAGCTTATTTCCGGAAAAACAAATTGCAGGCAGATGGCCGCTTTTTTCTGGACGGGCTGGGAAGGGGCGGTAATGCGAGCCAAACTGACGCGTAACAGTGAACCGCTGGATCTGTTTATCACTGTTTTTATGACGCAGATACTGGCGGATAAAACATAACAGCCCCGGGAAATGTTGCAGAATAATTTATTAAATATCACCGTCATTAACACTCTGGTGCGTATTTAATAAATTTTTTTACAATTAAGTAGACATCTGGTCTATATTCATAAAAGGATAACACCATGTTTAACTGTATTTTGATTGAAAACACCGACGGCTATACCGCCAAACTGGCGCAGCTCGATGAATCACAACTGCCGGAACATAATGTGACGGTTCAGATTGATTACTCTACGCTGAATTATAAAGATGGTCTGGCGATCACCGGTAAAAGCCCGGTGGTCCGCAGTTTCCCTATGGTTCCGGGTATTGATTTTGCCGGTACTGTCACTGAAAGCAGCTCTGAGCATTATAAAGCAGGCGATAAAGTACTGCTTAACGGCTGGAGCGTCGGTGAAAAATACTGGGGCGGTTTGTCGCAGATGGCAAAAGTGAAAGACAGCTGGCTGACGCCGTTACCGGCCGGAATGAGCACAAAACAGGCAATGATGATCGGGACAGCCGGTTATACCGCTATGCTGGCGGTTCAGGCTCTGCTGAAGCAGGGGATCACCAAAGAGTCCGGTAAAGTTCTGGTCACCGGCGCCAGCGGCGGTGTGGGCAGCTTTGCGGTTTCTCTGCTGTCAAAATTAGGTTTTGACGTTATCGCTTCCACCGGCCGCACTGCGGATACCGCGTACCTGATCGATACACTGGGTGCATCCGAAATTATGGATCGCAGCGAGTTATCCGCACCGGGTAAACCCCTGACCAAAGAGCGCTGGGCGGCTGCGATTGACAGCGTGGGCAGCCATACTCTGGCCGGTGTCTGTGCCGGTACGCAGTATGGTGGTGTTGTGGCGGCATGCGGTCTGGCACAGGGGATGGATTTTAACGGTACTGTTGCACCGTTCATCCTCAGAGGTGTGAGTCTGATAGGGATTGACAGTGTGATGCGTCCGCAGGCAGACCGTGTGGCGGCATGGAAACAGCTGGCAGAACTGACCGATCCGGCGCAGCTGGAAACCATCAGCCGGGTTATTCCGTTAAATGAAGCGATTCCGGCAGCACAGCGTTTACTGAACGGTGAAATCCGCGGCCGTGTGGTGGTGGATGTGAATAATTAATATTGCATTATCCGCAATATAATACTGAATCTTGTTGACGAAAGTCCTTTGCCTCCGTTCCGGGGGCTTTTTTATATAAAAGAACATCTGCCGGATTCCTTCCGGCAGATGTCCGGACTTGCAAAGTTAGCACTATTACGTGCTCTCCCATACTACTAATTATAATCAGTTAGCGAAAGGTGTATTATCGCCGCGGGCTGATGTGACAGAATAATCTCTGTATTTTTATTCATATTACAGGTAATAGTCACTGGTATTATTTTCTTCTGATCCTTTGCCGGTTAAAGAAAATTCGGGCATACATACCGGAATTTGCTCATCAGCGGTATTTTATGAATAATAGCGCTGAAAGATGAAAGTTATCGATGAAAAAGACAGTATTTATAAAAAATAATATTAACTAAGAATTATCTTATAGGGATGGGACATGCAAATGATGCAGGCAGTAAATCCGGTGAAACTGAAGTCAGTGGTCAAATTAATTATTGTCGCGGTTATTCTCCTGTTTGCAGGAATAATTACCTTTAATTCATACACTATTGTTCAGGATGGTTCGGTAAAAGTCGGGACTTTTTTAGGTAAGGTTAATCCGGTGGCATATGATGCCGGGTTGCATTTCCCGATTAACCCTTTTATGACATTCGATACGTACTCGACAAAAGATATCCGTGTGTCACTGAAAGAGTTACGTGTACCGTCGCAGGATAAACTGAAATCTATCGTCGATATTACGGTGATGCTTCAGTTTGATGGCGCCAAAGCGCCGGTTCTCCGTATTAATGGTGGTACAGAAAGTGAAGCACTGGATAAATATGTCCGTCAGAAACTGATTTCCACGATTCTGGAGTTCGGGAAAGATGTTGCCAACGCCCAGGATTTGTATACCGCAGATACACAGCGGAAATTACAGGATTCTATCCGTGATGCCATTCAGGGTTATGCTTCACCGTACGGTTATACGATCAAAGAAATTATGATCCAGGATATTACGCTGCCGGAAGTGGTTCAGGAGCAGGTCGTGAATACCAAAATGCGCCAGGAGCAGATAAACCAGGCAAAAGCAGAAGCTGAAAAAGAGCGTGAACTGGCACAGAAAAAAGTCGTAATCGCACAGGCTGAGCGTGAGTCAGCAGAGCAGCAGGCGCTTGCCCGTGAACGTAATGCCCAGGCGAGTTCTTATGCCCTGCGTCAGGAGGCTGATGCCCGTTTGTATGCGGCTCAGAAAGAATCTGAAGCTAACACCGTACTGCAGCAGACAATCACCCGCGAAATGATTAACTGGAAACAGCTTGAAATCGAACAAATCAAAGCGGAAAAATATAAAGGTGAAGTCCCTAATATTGTTGTGGGTGCAGACTATGACGGTAAAATGATCATGGATATGCGTTCTCAGCAATAAATAATATCAGTAATAAGGTAAGGCGCGAAAAGAGAGTTTATTCCTGTCTTACCGTTATTATTGTTTTTTTGATATCCCCGGAATAAACATTGAATTATCTGGTCTTTAAAAAAATCAGTAGGATATATCCTGAATAATAAATAATTCAGAAATAATGTCATTGTGAATTTTTTGTTATTCAGATAAAACCATTGATTATTAAAAGGATTGATAATGAAAGAATTAAATCATGCAGAAATTGAATTAGTTTCCGGCGCGGGTTGTATCCAGGATACGATCACCGGTATTGGTGAAAAACTGGGCGATTTTGGTTTCGGGCTGCTCTCACCATTTCTGAAAGTTGATCTTCCTGTTATCGGAAAAGTAAGCCTGAAAGACTTTGTTCCTGACCTGGGAAAAGATGTCGGTAATAAAGTGGGTTCTGTTGTCGGTGGTCTTATTGAAAAAACATTGGGTCGTGTAATTGACCTCGGTACTATCTGTAAATAATTAATCTGAGAAAGTAATCTGTCTCAGTGATGATCCTCTGCTGGTGTGATAGCGGAGGATCATTAATATTATCGTTGTTAATCATAAGAATACTCTGTATTTAATCTGAATCCGTAAATAATTCCGCCACTCCCCGTTAGTTAAGATATTTTTATTATTCCTGCGTCATGATATAGCTTATTTTATTACAACTCCTTTCTTTACCTTGATGGCTGAAGTATATCGGGGACGTAATCGTGATTAAAATTTAACTTTATCAGGTACTATTGTAGCATGAGAGATACTATTAATACTTAGTGCATGTGTTACTTTTTGGTGACAATGAAAATATATTAACAACTCAACAATATGATAAATAAGATAAATTTAAATATATAACCGGGTGGTGTTATCACGTCGTTAATAATGGGATTTTGTTTTTGTTACGTTATTTTACCTATTCATTGTCGGGTGTTAATTCATATAAAATAAATATTCTTCTGAGGTGCTCGGATGAAATAACAAATAATTAAAGGAAAGTTTACTATGAAAGAGTTAAGTATTCAGGAAATTGACGCAGTTTCAGGTGCCGGTTTTATCAAAGATAGCCTGACCAGTGTCGGCGGCAAAGTTGGTGATGCTACATTCCGTGCATTCGTTTCATTTGTGAATGTAAAAGTACCTCTGCTTGCCCAGATGAATATCGGGCAAAAATACCCGGATTTAGGTAAGAACCTGGGTTCTCAGATTGGTGGTAAAGTCGGTGGTACAATCGAAACCGGCTTAACATTATTACCTGGTGTTGGCGGATTATTTAAAAAAATCCTGGGCTGATTAATACGGAATCACCGTATTTCTGATGTCAATACTTTATTTTATGGGAATTCATTATTTTATGAATTCCCTTTTTTTTATTTTTTCCCTGATACTGTCTGCCTTTTATTTCACCGGATAACCGCAGGCAGGGTTTATTGTGTTCCGCAAAGCTGCACTTGATAACAGAAAAATGAAGTGGCGGGGTAAGGCGTTATTGTTACCCGGTATTCCGCTGTGGCTGATCCTATTATGCAGTGTCCTGTTTTTAACTGCTTTTCTGGTCTTTATCTTATCCGGCAGTTATACACGCCGGGTCAGTGTGACAGGGGAAATCACCACAAATCCGCGGGCAGTCATTGTATCTGCCGGCGTGCAGGGGTTTATTACCCGGCAATATGTGACTGAAGGGCAGGTTATCCGCAAGGGAGAACCGGTTTACAGTATTGATACCAGTAAAGCGACTGACAGCGGTGTGGTCAGTGATAATCAGCGCCGGGAAATTGAACATCAGTTACAGCATATCCGCGACATGATCACCCGCCTCAAAGAGAACAAATACACCACACTGACCTCGCTTGAAAAACAAAAATCGCTTTATGCACAGGCACAGTTACGCTCTGCCGGTATTATTGAGCGGGCACAGGAAGGTATCCGTATTATGAAACTGAATATGGATAATTATCACCACTACCGGGAAAGAGGTCTGATAAATAAAGATCAGTGGATGAATCAGGCCGCACTTTACTATTCCCAGCAAAACAGCCTGCTGGGATTAAGCGGCCAGAATGAGCAGAATATTTTGCAGGTGACGTTGCTGGAAAGTCAGATTCTGGCTCAGTCTGCGGAATTTGATAACCGGATTTATCAGCTGGAATTACAGCAATCCGAACTGATGAAAGAGCAGGTGGCCAACGAAGCCGGCAGCGGAATTATTGTTCGTGCCCTGACTGACGGCCGTGTGGATTCCCTCAGCGTGACGGTCGGGCAGATGGTTAATCCGGGTGATACCCTGCTCCAGATCCTGCCGGAAAATATCAGTCAGTACTGGCTGGTGCTTTGGGTGCCCAACGACGCACTCCCTTATCTGAACATCGGTGATGCCGTGAATATCCGCTATGAGGCGTTCCCGGCGGAAAAATTCGGCCAGTTCGCCGCCGCCATTCAGATGATTTCCAAAACCCCGGCCTCACCGCAGGAAATGATGACCTACGCCGGCGCACCGAAAATCAGTCAGATGCCGCAGTCCATCCCCTACTACAAAGTCATTGTTCGCCCGGAAAAACAAAAGATTGCATATGGCGGCCGCGAACTCAGCCTGCAAAACGGTATGAAAGCCAATACCAGCCTGTTTCTGGAAAAGCGCAAAATCTATCAGTGGATGGTCTCGCCGTTTTATAACATGAAGCAGAGTGCCTCCGGGCCGGCAGGAGCAGACACACCATGACAGAACGGATTCTGTTATCTGACCGGGAGGCCGTATGCGCCGTTTATCCTTAAAAAA
>NZ_JAVBIN010000018.1:0-42658 GCF_032989665.1 Morganella sp. BCCO 40_0007
TCCTGCAATCCTGCAATCCTGCAATCCTGCAATCCTGCAATCCTGCAATCCTGCAATCCTGCAATCCTGCAATCCTGTAATCCTGCAATCCTGTAATCCTGTAATCCTGTAATCCTGTAATCCTGTACTTGTATGATTGTGGGATATATAGATTTTTATAAAATTAATTCATTATATTCATATGGTTATAGGAGTAACATTTTTGATAATAAACAACCCGCTGCAAGCTGCAGGGTATTTCAGAACAGAACATAGCGTTCCTGAATTTCAAGGCATATCGTTATTTAAAATAAAATCAATGCGATCATCAAAAACAGCGCGGCGATACTTGGCAGGCAGTACTATGTGATACAGAAATACGGTTACATTATGATTTTTGTGTATGTATTCACTCATCCGATAAAATCCTTAATCTATATTAATGCTAATGTACGCATACATTAGTATTGATATTATGGGCAATTAATCCTCTTCTTTTCTGGATATCTTAACTCCCACCTGATAAAGCCGCTTTACTCGTTCAATTTCGGCCAGCGTTGCCGTCCAGTGCTGTCCAGCTGCACGGCGGTATCTGGCGGCTATTTTTTCCACGGCCTCCGGGGTGCTGTCGGCGCTGCGGTGCTGCCGCCCCTTTTCCCCGAATACTTCAACAATCAGCCACTGGCTCCCTGTTCTGCCAAACAGAGCATTACACAGCCGCTTCACGGTCAGCGGGGTTAAGTCCGGGTCAGGATCGTATGCGATGGTAGCAAAAATAAAGCGCAACATTTCTGATGTCTTGTAGCGTTTGACCGCGGCCGCCAGACGTGCGGCACGCTGCGGAGCTTCCCAGCGGTCGTCACTGTACCCGGTCACTTCGGCCAGATAATCCCTTTCGAGGTTCGCCACCGTGTAACATCTGCCACCGATAAACAACCGCATGGCCTCTTTGGTTTCATCTCTCATGCCTCATGCCCTTGTTAATGCTAATGTACGCATACATTAGCATTAACAGATTATCGCCGCAAGCGGCGGGGAATTAGACCCGGAGAGATTAAAATAGCCAAACTTCTGGGTCAAAAGCATTTCGCCCCCGCAGTGTAAGGGGCAGTACGTCCGGGTGACCCGGCCGTCATTCTCTCCTGTGTTTCATTTCACCTCCGTATCAGCTTCCGGTAATCGTTCCCTGTTTTGTTTCGCAGTACAAGGGTATATAAACGCTGCGCGCCCTTGTACTGCGAAACAAAACAGGGATGACGAACCGTCAGGCGATACGAAGACGAAATTCACACTGACGGAGAAAATGCTATGACTATGAATCAGCTCACCCAAACTACTGTCCCTAACCCCGCAGCGGCGACCAGCGTATCCCCGCTGGAGCAGTCAGGCTCCTCAAAAACGAAAAGTGCAAAACGCAAAGCAAAACCGGACATGTATCAGACGGTGACAGATAACATCATCAGGGCGCTGGAAGCGGGCGTAAAACCCTGGGTCTGTCCGTGGACAGGTAGCGGCGCAGCTTCCGGGTTACCAACTAATTTTTCAACCGGCACAGCTTACAGCGGAATTAATATTATGCTGCTGTGGAGCAGTGCAGCGGAGCAGGGCTATACAGATCCCCGGTGGCTGACTTATAAACAGGCGGCAGAGCAGGGCGGTCAGGTTCGTAAAGGCGAGCACGGCACCACCATTATTTATTACAAAATGCTGGAAAAAGAAAACGAGGCCGGAGAGACTGAACATATTCCGATGCTGAAAACATTTACCGTTTTTAATGTGCAGCAGATCGATAATTTAGCGGTTGAATATGCAGCATTACCGGCTGCGTCATTTGATCCCATAGAAAAAGCCGAAGCACTGACCGCCCGCAGTGGTGCCAAAATTACAGAGAAAGGCATACAGGAATTTTACCGTCCGTCTACCGATGAAATATATTTACCTGAAAGGTTCCGGTTTAATAATGCTGCTGATTTTTATGCGACACTGAGTCATGAATTAATTCACTGGACAGGGGCGAAATCCCGTTTAAATAGAGAGAAGGGCGGTAAATACGGTTCAGAAAAATATGCGTTTGAGGAACTGATCGCAGAGTTAGGCTGTGCGTTTTTAATGGCAGATTTGGGAATAACCGGTGATGTGCAGCATGAAAGCTATATATCATCTTGGCTGAAAGCTCTGAATGATGATAAGCGTTTTATATTTAAAGCTGCGAGCGCAGCATCAAAAGCACACCGGTATCTGAGAGAATTGTAATAAGAATCCTGTGATATCTGACAAAGTTGCCACTGTGATGAAATATCGTTGCAGTGGTTGATTTTACAGATAAGGAAAGAAATTATAAAACCATCGGAAAAAATAAAATGCTATTAAAAGTAATCATAATTTTTATCTTTGAATGATCGGGGGCTGAAAACTCCCCCGACCTGATAAAACCACCAGACAAAATTTTATCGCCATCAGAATAATAATACCAATGGGTGCAGTCAATACATTAATGACTATTTTTTATATTTCTGTAGATGACATAAATTTCGTCAGCGTAACGCTGTCTTTTAATCTCCTGCTCCGGTGATTTTTTCCTGCCTGCATTGTAAGCACCCACACCCCGCCAGATGTCTTTTTCAAGATGAATGAATTTAGCCAGGTAATAAGCGCCGGTATAAATATTCATACAGGGATCATGTTTCAGCATAGTTTCCTGAATGCCGTATTTTCGGAGTTCATTAAAATTCTGAGAATGGATCTGCATTAGACCAACAGCATATTTTTCATCAGACACCCGGTTAAGGGCATCAGTACGAAATGATGACTCTCTGAATGAGACAGCCCTTAATAAATCCGGATCAATATGGTAATCACGACCGGCAAGATCATAGCAATCCTGTGCAACTGACAGGGCAGGAAACATCAATGCTGAAAATAATGTGAAAAGTGTTTTCATAATATCCCCGTCAGTGACTAACTTTCATGGATTACAGCATTTTTTACCAAAAAACGGAAGCAGGTTTTTATTTGTGAATACACGCAAGGTACAAGATACAAAATAGTCTTATCTGAAAGTAGTTTCCCACACACTACGCAAATTTAAAATTTGCATGAATTTATCTTTAAATCATGTAGTTATACTTTTTATTTTGCGTTTTTTTTCGTGTTTTTCAAAATCAAAGCCCATTCATGTGTTCAGATTAGACCTTACTTATGGGCTAATCAGGATTTTTATGTGTGTTTTTCATTTAATTACAATGATATGTAATTTTTATTAAAAATAAGTGGGCTGGTTATGGGCTTTGTAATATACTGAATTTAAAGTATCCATTTTAACAGCTTTCTTGAGTGGGCTTTTAGTGGTCTTTGGTTTTTTACATCAAAGCCCACAAAGGGCGGCTAAAAATGCTAAGGGAAATAACATCATGCCTCGTCAACATATATATATGAAGCAAAAAACACTGGATGGTATCCGTGAGCTTGTCGATAAGCGACGTAATAAAGGCGCCTCAGCCAGTGAGGCTAATATCTCCAGTGTAGGTTCTGAGCTGCTGGAAATCGGTTTAAGGGTTGTTGAAAATCTGGAGAAAGAAAAAGAAGGGGATGACGGATTAACTTTTGAAGAACGATATAGACGTCAGGTTATTGAGGAATTATCAAAATCCCGGCAATGTATTCAGGTTATGTTTAAGATGATGTTTGACCTGACGGAAATATCCGGTGATAACCGATACAACTATCGCGAATATGTGGAAGAATTTAAAAGCAGAACACAACAATTACTTGTGGAAATGTTCCCTGATAAATGAACATTATTAGAATAATTCATAATAGAAAAGCGCGTTTTATCCGTGCGTCATTATGTGAAGCATAGCAATTAAATTTATTGTTATTTGACTTTAGTGTGTGTTATATTTTATGTGATTTACAATTTGAGAATTCGCTCAGTAAGAAAGCGGTAACTTTCCTACTGAGCTGAACACATAACCCCTAGCTTTAGGAGCAGGTTACATGTCTGATGAACATGCTATTGATCTATCCTTCGGATCTCAAGATCTTTTTAGGTCATTTATCCATGATGCTATAAAAAAAGCTGCTTACTGGATGGTTTTCGACCATGATGGAAACGTTCTGGTAAGTAATTGTGATTTTGATCTTGAGGTACACATCTACAGTCAAAAAAACACCCCTATCTACAGTAACTCTCCTTTTTTATCTACAGTTTTTATTGAAGACCAGAACTATGGTGTTTTTTCACCTCACTACCTTTATAAAACGCCTGTAATTTATAATGGAAATTCTTGCTTATTACATTCATGTTACAAAATACTGACATCAGACTTATATCACTTTTTATTTAATTCATGTAATTTCAATAAGAAGGATTCCTTTGGCAATGAGCTGGATTTTAATTTTCAGGTAAATAGGTTAAAGGATAGTAATCCTCTGTCAGTGCTAACAAAAAAGGAGTGGGCAATTGGTTGGCTTTTGATTAATGGTTTCTCAACACAGGAAATTTCTGAGATTTTGAATCTTAAACTTAATTCTGTTAGAAAATATATTGAAAAAATACTTGGTATTCAAAAATTAGCAATTTTCAAACGGGAGTTATTTATCCATTTAGCTCACTATCTTGGATGGAATCTTTATATACCCTCTCTATTTATTAAAGAGCACTGTATAAAAAAACATATGCAGGTTGCGTATTGACGGCTGTTGCTTATATCCATAAGCTAAATTTTATTTATCCATTGAGGCTTTTATGAAACAGAATGAATACCGTCCGGTCACGATCAGTATTTCGATTTCTGCCGAAACCAACCGCTTACTGACTGAATCCGCCAGACAGTCAAAACGCACAAAGGCTATTGAGGCAATTATCCGTTTATCTGAAAGTCTCCGCTCTGTAAATAATATTGAGGGGCATTATCAGCAGTTACTGACGAAATATTAAAATTTAAAAAATAATATCATTTCAGTTTTTATCCTTATTTGTTGTATTTCACAGCAACGGTAACGCTTTGCCTGAAAACAGGTGTTGCAAATCCGGGGCGGTAGCTTTGCCTGAAATCCGCAGTGTTACACGACATATTTCTGTTCACGCCATATACGGGAAATATGCCGGGTAATATTGCCCGGACGATGACGGTAATAATGGTTACCGCATCCTATTTTCAGTGTACTCAAAAGGATATTACAATGAGTGAAACCTCTGTAATGAATAATAACGCGGCTGTTCCGGCAGTCAAAAAAGGGCTTTTTTCCCGTGCGCTGGCGGCCGTTAACAACAAAACCGCCAAAACCCTGTTCAGATATGTGGCCGCACCGCTGGCGCTCTGGCTGGCTGCCCGTGGTGTCGCCAATGCAGCAGACTTAACGGCGGCCGGTAAACAGGATGCATCGGATACCTTCGGAGAAAACTCCACCATGATGTATTATTTCATGCTGGCCGAAGTTATCCTGGTCTTTATTCTTTACCTGCGTAACCACAACCCGGCCACTTTTCTGATGATCCCGGTCTTTATTGTGGTCACCAAAATTATCTTCTCTATCATCTCCTCCCGTTCCGGTGCAGGCAGCTGAAACAGCCTGACGTATAAGGAACAGTTTGATGGAAGAGGAGCGTATTAAACGTTTCAGTTTTCCTCAGACTCTCACGGAGCAGAGCCGTCCGATAGGACTGCCGCTGGATGAAACCGCCGTTATCGGCATCCCGATGGGATGGGGATTTCTGGACGGTCAGCATCTTGCCGGACTGGTGATCGGCGCTCTGCTCTGGTTCGGACTGAGGTATTTCAAGAAGGGGCGGGGAACCACCTGGCTGCTCAATGCCTGCTACTGGTATCTGCCTGCCTACTGTTTCAGAGGTCTTTATAAAGTCATTCCGGAGTCCGCGTTCAGGCTCTGGCTGAGATAGGAGTTTCGCAATGAAACTGAGCGCTGCCAAATCGGCTAACCGTTTTATCTCCCTGGTCTTCATTACCCTCGTCTTTCTGCTGATAACCAGCCTTGCCGGTAACCTGCTGGCCTGGATGCGGATAGACACCCTGATTAATTCCCGCCAGGAAACCTATATCCCGATGTTTTTTGATACGCCGTTCACCTTAAGCCGCACCCATGCGGATGCCAATTACCTTGAGCAGACGGCACAGTCCCTGATTTTCCTGCGTTACAACGTGTCACCGGAAACGGTGCGTGCCAATCACAAAGCGGTACTGCGGTTCGTGGACAAAGACAGCCGCACAGAGATGCAGGATGCGCTGGCCGACGAAGCGCGGATCATCACCGACAACAACGTGACCTCAGCGTTTTATATCAGCAGCCTTGATGTCTATCCCGATCAGGGCATAGCGGATATCACCGGCACGCTGCAGACCTGGATAGGCAACCGGAAGTCCCTGCCGGAGGAAAAACGGCTCCGGCTGGAGCTGAAATATGACCGGGGGCTGACCACCATCCGTGATTTTAAGGAAATAATTGATGAGAAAAAGAAAAAATAGCCCGCCGGTCAGCATGGTGCCGCGCCTGCTGCTCTGTGCCGGTCTGCTGTTTTCCTTACCGGTATTCAGTGCGCCGGTGACACAACCACCGGTGCGGATTCCGGTGACCGCAGACAGTCAGGTGAAAGTGGCGTTCAGCAACACGCAGCCCAATATGCTGCTCGTACCGGGTGACCGTATTGTCGCGGTGGACAGTGCGTCCGGGATATTTCTGAACGATGGCCTGAAGTCACTTACCGGTAATGCCAGCGGCGGTGTGGTGCTGATGACGGCACAGACTGAACCGTTCACCTTTTATCTGCGCACCGCAGGCGGACTGACCGTCTCCGTGGTGGCGGTGCCGCAGAAGCAGGACGGCCGGGTGCTGCAGTTTATCTCAGACCGTCCGGCGGTCAGCAAACCGGCAGAGCGCTGGGAACGGTCACAGGCGTACCCGGACACGCTGATTGCCTTACAGAAAGGGGTGCTTAACGGTCAGCTGCCGGACGGCTTTGTCAGTGCGCCGGTGACTCCGCTGCCGCCGCTGTCTCTGCCGTTCCCGCTGACGGTACAGGCTGAAAAAATGTGGAACGGTGGTCTGCTGCGTATCTATCAGGTCACCCTGCGCAATACCGGGGTGAAAGCAGCTGCGGTGCCTGAACGGCTGTTCCGTGCAGACGGGGTGCGGGCGGTGATGATCCACCCGTTTGTCTCTGTGCTGAAACCGGGTGCCACCGCACAGGTCTGGCTGACGGTGAGCGGGGAGGATAACTGAGATGGCGAATATTAATGTGAAAACCCGCCGTAAACAGGTGGTAGTACTGATAGCGGTACTCTGCGGACTGAGTGTCGTCGGCGGTGTTGCCTGGTATCTCGGGCAGCCGGTGAAACCGGCGGCAAAAGCCGCACCGAAACCCGCTCCCAATATGACCGGTGTGGTCTCGTCCTCGTTTGACAAAAAACTGGAGGGTGCCGCCGTGGCAAACCTGCAGGAAACCGCGTCTGAGGCGGACAAGAAAATCCGGGCGTTTTCCGGCCGTATCGACAAACTGGAGCAGACCAACAAAGCCTACCGCGACAAGATAGAGCAGCAGGAAAAGGATTTGTCCGTACTGCAGGAGCAGCTGACAGAGCTGCAGAGTGAACGGGCATTTCCGACATCGGATACCGGCGGTAACGGTTTTCCGGCAGGCAGTATGCCGTCACCGAACGCAGGAGCCAGTCAGCCGGTGATCCCGCCGCCGACCGCCTTTTATCCGGGCGGGCAGGGCTATGCCGCCCCGCAGAGTCAGCTTGTCGTGAATCCGGATCTGGGTCGCGGTCTGTCTTCCGTGACGATTGAGTATGAGGACGATAAGGAGCCGGAAGCCGCTGTCCCGGAACTGCCGTATATCCCGTCCGGCAGTTTTGCGCAGGCCGTCATTATTGAAGGGGCGGATGCCAATGCCTCAGTCACCGGCAACAGTAATCCGTCCCCGATGCAGTTTCGTCTCACCGGGCCGGTACTGATGGCGAACAATGAGGAATACGATCTGCGCGGCTGCATGGTCACCGCCGGGGTGTACGGGGATATCTCGAGTGAGCGGGCACTGGTGAGAACCGACCGGCTGTCCTGCAAACTGTTTGGTCATACCGTGGACATGCCGTTTAAGGGACACATTTCCTTTATGGGGAAAAACGGTATCAAAGGGGAGCCGGTGATCCGCAACGGGGAAATGATCGGATATGCCTTTGCGGGCGGTGCGATTGATGCCATCGGCGGCGGTATCGGCAAAGTGGGTCAGACCACAGTCGGTATCGGGGCGGCGGATACCACCTCGTTCGGGGATGTTGCCCGCGCCGGGTTAGGCTCCGGAACTTCTCAGGTCGGCAAAACCCTGTCCGATTATTTCATCAGACGGGCAGAGCAGTACCATCCGGTGATCCCGGTTGGTGCCGGTGTCGATGTGACCGTGGTGTTTCAGGAAGGGTTTCAGCTGGAATTTGCCGATGTGAAGAAAAAGAAAGCGGCCAGAGCGCCGGTGAAAGAGGCGGTACAGCAGGGGATCTCGGTTTCAAAAGAAACCCTGCGTGAGCTGAACCTGGGTTCACCTGTACCTTCAAATCCGGCACCTGCACCCGCTTACGGGTATTCGCAGCCGTCCGGTTATCCGCAATAAGGGGGCGGTGATGAATGTGGTCACTCTTGTGCAGTGCTTAACAGGGCTTATTTTCTTCCTGATATCACTGTATGTTCCCGGCGTCCCGGCTGAGGTGGTGATGTTTGCCTTATCAGTCGGCGGACTTGCGGTGCTGGCGGGTAAATATATTCAGTCCGATATTCAGGCCGGTTAAGGCGCTGTTATATTAATGCCGATATAAAAATTATCGGTTATGGGTACAATCAGATTTAAATAAAATATTAACTTTGTTCTGAGGTAAATATGATAATAATAGTTATGGTTATTGGTTCTGCTCTTGGCGCTATAACCACATTGATATATTTATGGAGTAAGGGAAAAACATGTAGGTTAATAAGCTTCTGTGTCGCCGCTGCCGGTATTTTGGTTATTGTTGTAGTGCTTGTTGGTAATATCTTGGTTGTTTTCGGAGGGTTTATTAGTGATATAACCAACTATAAAGAAAATCCTTATCAGGAGAGTTTAGGCAAGTATTACAGTGAGGAATGTACGCCTCTGGTGTTATCCGGCGGGAGCATTTCCGGTGAAATCAATATTATTAAATGTAATGAAACCATCCTGCAGATTGATGCGGCAGAGTATGACAATGCCATCAGGGCATACAATAAATCTGTCAGTAACCCGCAGGGATGATGTTCTGACTGAAATGACGTTAATATTATGATTTATATTCCTTGTAAACAAAAATTTATTGATTTTAACATAAAGTCGTAATTGTATTTACTCTTCGCGAGGAAGTTATAATGGTTATTTTTGGTTATATTATTATAGGTTTGAGTATTATTGGTTTAATCATTTGTTTTATAGATTTCGATGCTGGTGCACCGGTGATTATTTTATTAGTGTTAGTATTTGCTTTTGGGCTTACACTTATTAATCATGAGCCGCTAAGCAAAGTAATTCAGGCAAGGGAGCAGGAACAGGGAAAACAGGGTGGTTATTATTTGAATTAATGCAAATTACTGGAGGTTAATATTGATAATGGCTTTTTTTCGTCAGCTACCAATAAACTTAACTGTGATGGTACAATCGTTAATATTGACAAATATAATTACGATGAGCTGGTTAGTAAATATAAAGCGTCTGCTGAAAAATAACATTACTCTGAAAGAAAATACACCGTAATCAGCCGGTTATTAATACCGTATTACTTACCCGGATATATCCGTTATTTAAATTATCACATCCCCGTAATCAGGTCAGGTGATAAATCCCCGAACCCTGCCTGTATTACACAGAGAACATCCGCATGACAAAAAATATTAATATGAAACAAAGTCAGGTTTCCCCGTGCAGTCCGTATGATTTACGGTCGGTCACGGATAATGACAAAGATACCTTTCTTATTCAGACCTCATTAATTATTACCGCCCGTAACAGCACACTGACAAAAGATGAAACCGTCGTGGAACTGATTACGGGAGAAACACTGCGGCTCAGTATGCCGGTCAGTGAATTTATTGATGCCCTTAACCTTAAATACCCTTACGGAATACAGACGGAGAAATAATCGTATGAAACGTTTATGTATTTTATTCAGTATGTGCCTGCTGTCCGGCTGTGCCGGAATGAAAAGCAGTTTTGACTGTAATGCCACCGCGCAGGACTCCTGCATGACGATGGAGGAGGCGAACAAAAAAGCGCAGAGTCAGTCCCTGTCCGCGCCGGGGGCAAAAAAGTCCGTTCCGGCACAGCCGGAAGCTGTCCGTCTGCCCGCTCAGGCTCGTAACGATAACACTGGAACCGGCTCACCGGCTGGCACCCTGACGCCGCGCCCGGCGCCGGTGATGACCACGGCACAGACCGTAAAATCCGGCACCACCGTCTCCCCGCAGCCGGTCACCGGCCGCACTTCCGGCACGGTGAACCGCGCAGGCAGTGTCTCTGCCCTGAATGACACCGGCATCACACAGGCGGTGTATCAGCCCGCGCCGACCGCCCGCGTCTGGATCGCCGGATGGATTGATGAACATGACAACTTTTATCAGCCGTCTGTCGTCTCCTTTGTCGTGAAACGCGGTCAGTGGGCGGAGTATCAGTGATGAGCGAACAGATATCCGTGATGGACATCCTGAAAAACCTGTTCCGGGTGTCCGGCAAACCGCAGGCGGAGACGGATGAACCGGTCTCCGGTCTGCACGAGAATACCCTGAAAGAACTCTTTACCGACTGGCGCAAACCGGACGGCAAACGGCGGGCGGATGCCGCCCTTGAGGATATGGATTACCCCTCATTCAGTACCCTGCTGCCGTACCGGTTGTACGACCCGGATTCCGGGCTGTTCCTCAATGACACCACACTCGGGTTCGTGCTGGAATGCACCCCGCTGATTGGCGCCAACGACA
The DNA here is from genome assembly GCF_032989665.1 of Morganella sp. BCCO 40_0007. Taxonomy (NCBI): domain Bacteria; kingdom Pseudomonadati; phylum Pseudomonadota; class Gammaproteobacteria; order Enterobacterales; family Morganellaceae; genus Morganella; species Morganella sp. BCCO 40_0007. Next base: position 10,969 of record NZ_JAVBIN010000018.1, read on the forward strand.
AGATTGTGGATGCACTGGACTACTTTCTGCGTAACAAGCTGCCCCGCAAAGTCCCCCTGACCTTTCTGCTGCTCGGCAGCAAATGTGTCAGTGACACGCTGGCGTCCGGGCTGCAGGACATGCAGTGGAAAGGGGATATGGCGGATAAGTTTAATGCTGTCACCCGGGCCTATTATGAGAACGGGGCATTAAACAGCTTCCCGAACGGTAAAGACTACCCGCTGACCCTGCGCAATTACCGGTTGTTTGTCAGCTACGCAGAACCGTGCAAAAAGCCGGATGCCCTGGCCTTTCAGTCGGTCAACAAAACCCTCAGTATCATCCAGCAGTCCCTGTCCGGCGCCAGTATTGCCTCGGAGCGGATGGACGATAAGGGGCTTATCCGCCTGGTCCGTGAGCTGATTAACTTCCGTCATGACCAGATCCTGCCGCCGGATGATGCACTCGACCCGTATGAGGAGCTGAATTTTCAGGGGGCTGACCGTTCCCTGACCCTAACCGTGGAGCCGGACGCGCTGCGCCAGACCCTGTCGGTGCCGGGCGGCAGGAAAAGCCGCACCCGGATACTGAATTATGCCCTCGAGAAAAACCCGGTCCGCTTTGCCCTGTGGCAGGGCGGGGATAATCTCAGCAATCTGTTAGACCCGGCGTCCACCGTGCCCTGTCCGTTTGCGATCACGCTGACCACGGAGGTGGAAGACCTGGTGGCCTCGCAGAATGAGGCCAACCGCAAATTCATGACCAATGACAGCCGTGCCAACTCCAAATACGCCAGCTGGATACCGGGGGTGAAACAGGCGCGGGATGAGTGGGGGGAGCTGCGCACCCGGCTCAGTAAAAACCAGTCGGCACTGGCACGGTACAGTTTTGGGATCACACTGTTCTGCGAGGATGATGATGACAAGGCGCTGATGGCGGAAATGGCGCTGATGAACACTTTCACCGGCAACGGGCTGACGGTCAGTTCCCCGACCTTTATGCAGCTGCGCAACTATCTGTCGCTGTTCCCGTTCAAAATGCAGGAGGGGTTGTGGTCAGATATGCGCCGCTCCGGGGCCACCTTCCGGGCGGAAGCCTTTAATGTCGCCAACCTGCTGCCGGTTGTGGCCGATAACCGTATCTCGCCGCGCGGGCTGCCGATACCGTCTTACCGTAATCAGTTGTCTTTTCTGAATATCTTTGACACGGCCTCGGGTCTCGGAAACGACAACTACAATATGGCGGTCTGCGGGACATCCGGCGGCGGTAAATCGTTTCTGATCCAGGCGATGATCCGCCAGGTGCTGGACGGCGGCGGCCGCGGCTGGGTGCTTGACCTCGGGGACTCCTACAAGGGGTTGTGTGAGGCAGTCGGCGGTGTGTATGTCGATGCCACCACCCTGAAATTCAACCCGTTCGCCGGTATCAGCGACATTAAGGAATCGGCGGAAAGTATCCGCGACCTGCTGCTGGTGCTGTCTAATCCGGCAGGCGGCATGGATGACACCTCCAAATCCATCCTGCTCAATGCCGTGCAGGAGGTGTGGGAGAGCAAAGGCCGCTCGGCACTGATTGATGACGTCTCACTGCATCTGCAGGCGCAGATTGACGGCGGGTATTTTGATAATGCCGATACTGTCCGGCACCGGATGCAGGAAATCATTGTTTCCCTGAAAAAGTACACCACGGAGGGCATATACGGGGAGTATTTCAACAATCCGGAGCCTGCCCTGAAAGACGATGTCCGTTTTTCCGTGCTGGAAATGGGGAAACTCAAAAACAAGCCGGATTTGCTGGCCGCCATCATGTTTTCCATGATGATTTACATTGAGCAGCAGATGTATCTGTCCCCGCGCAGTGAGTTAAAAATTGCCACGATTGATGAGGGCTGGCGGCTGCTCAAAAGCACGAACACCTTTGTCGGTGACTTCATTGAGAACGGCTACCGCACCGCCCGCAAACACGGCGGCGCGTATATCACCATTTCCCAGGGGATCGAGGATTTTGACGGGGAGCAGGCCAGTCTGGCCGCCCGTGCCGCCTGGTCTAACTCGTCCTTTAAAATCATCCTCAAACAGAACCCCGAAGCGTTCCGCAAATACAACCAGTACAACCCCGATCAGTTCTCCGTCAGCGAGCGTGCCGTGATAGAGGGATTCCCTGCTGCCCGTGATGCGCATTTCAGTGCCTTTATGCTGCGCATCTCCGGTCAGGTGTCCTATCACCGGCTGCTGCTTGACCCCCTCAGCCGCGTCATGTTCTCAACCAACGGTGAGGACTTTGAGTTCCGCGAAAATGCCCGGAAACAGGGGATGACCATCAACGAAACCCTGTATCAGCTGGCGCAGCGTAATTTTCCCCGTGAAATGGAGGCGTTATCACAATGGCAGCCACAAACCCGGCATTAACACAAAATACTCCGGTAAAACCACCACGGCGCCGCAGTCGCCGCCGTCATGACTGTATCCGTGCTGTCTGTTTTTTTCTGGCCGTCTCGGTGGCCGTCAGTGCCGGGATATCGGTACTGGTTCACCGCTGGCTGGCACCGGTGACGGTGTCGTTTGATCTGACCCTCACCGTGGATCAGTTCCGTGACCAGATGGCACAGCAAATCAGCGCGGAGCATCCGCTGACGGAAGAGCAGATTGCACAGACCAGCCGCCGTTTTCAGGATGCGATGAATGACAGCCTGCAGGAATACAGCCGGTCTCATCACGCGGTCATTCTGGTCACTCCCGCCGTGGTCACCGGCACACCCGATATCACTGCGGATATTCAGACGGCGATAGCGGAAAAAATGAACGGGAGAGAGTGATGCCGCGTTTACCTGTGATGGTGTTATGTCTGCTGCCGGTCTGTGTGTCCGCAAAAGATCTCGGTGTGCGCGGGGATGTCTGGCCGGTCGCGGAGCAGAGTCTGTTATCCCTGATTGAGACCCGGCTGAAAACGATGGAGCAGACCGGCGAGCTGGCACAGCGGCAGGAGGACTTTAAAAACCGCGTGACTGAGAACACCCTGCGCCCGGCACCGGTGGAGGGGCTGGAAACTGACACGGAGTCCCATACCGTCTGGTATGACCCGACCTTTACGGTCAGACAGGATCTCGCTGACGACAAAGGCCGTGTGTTCGCCCGTAAGGGGCAGCAGGTGAATCCGCTGGAGAGTATCGCGTTTGCGCAGACCCTCTATTTTCTCGATGCCGATGACCCGCGTCAGGTCGCCTGGATGAAAGCACAGAAACCGGCCACAGTCCGTTACAAAGTGATCCTGATCCGGGGCAATATCCGCGAGGCCACGCAGACCCTGAACACGCGGATTTACTTTGATCAGGGCGGGGCGCTGACGTCACAGCTGGGGATACGTTATATCCCGGCGGTGGTCACGCAGGAAGGTAACCGGCTGCGGATTGTGTCCGCCGCCATGACGGAGGGGCAGCCGTGAAAACAGGATGGATTGCGCTCGGTTTTGCGGTGTTTTTCCTCACCGCGCCGGTGAAAGCTGACCCGGCGTGTGCCGGAAAATTCGTCAACCCGATCACCGATATCTGCTGGAACTGTCTGTTTCCGATGACTATAGGTAATAAAACAGTTTTTTCCGGCAGCGAGCCGGATACAGAAAATCCCACCTCTCCTGTCCAGATTTGTCCTGCACCTCCGCCTGTTTTTCAGCGGGTCGGGCTGGCGATTGGTTACTGGGAGCCGTTTGCCCTCACCGATGTGACCCGTTCCCCTTACTGCATGGTGAATCTCGGCGGGGTCAACCTCAATATCGGCAAGATGGGCGGCGGCACGGCCGGTCAGAGTGACAAAGAGGCACCGGGGGCGTTTTATCATGTCCACTGGTACAAATACCCGCTGACCTACTGGCTTAATATCATCACCTCCGCCGGATGTCTGCAGGGCGGGGATATGGATATCGGCTACCTGTCTGAACTGGATCCGATGTGGGAGGACAGCTCGCTGTCCTCGGTGATTGCCCCGGAAGCGTTTGTCTTTGCCAACCCCATCGCACAGGGTGCCTGTGCGGCGGATGCCATTGCCAGCGCCTTTAACAAACCGCTCAATATCCTGTTCTGGTGTGCCGGTTCCCAGGGCAGCATGTACCCGTTTACCGGCTATACCTCCAATGAGTTCAGCCCGCAGGCGTCTTCTGTGCTGCTGTCGGAGCGGATGGCGTTCAAACTGCACCGGCAGGGCATGATCATGAACAGTATCGGCAAAAATAAAGCAGTCTGTTATGAATACCCGTCCCCCGTTATGCCGAAAGACCGTTACCGCTATCAGATGGTGAATATGTATCCGGATGCGACACGTTGTCATCCTTTCGGCCGGTCAGTCATGCGCTGGCAGGTTGGTCACGCGTCTCCGGCCAGCCGGAAAAACTTCGGCTACCTTATCTGGCGCAAACGCAACTGCGTTTTTCTGTGAGGGATATCCCGATGAAAATGAAACGATTAATTCTGCTGCTGACCGGTCTGGCTGCCTTTGCGGTCGCCGCCGGAACGGTGCAGGAACAGCAGCAGTTTATTGAGTCGCTGCGCGACAAAAGCCAGTCCCTGCGCGAAGCGCCGCCCGCACTCCCGGAAACGGCCGCACAGGGTGAACTCAGTGAGCCTGACGCGGCGTGGCTCGCGCAGCTGCAGCAACGCCGTCAGCAGGAGAGTCTGGCATCACAGCCGCGCACGCAGTCAGACGCGCTGTACCTGATTTCGTTCTCCGTGCCGGAAGACGGCCTGAAACTGATGATCCCGGAAGCGGCCGGATTCGGGATACCGTCTGTGATTAACGGTCTGATTGACAATGATTTCCGGAAAACGGCCGCCGCCGTATTCCGGCTGACAAAGGAGAATGAACACAGCGGCGTACAGATTGATCCGACCGCGTTTGACCGTTTCGGTATCCGTCAGGTGCCCGCGCTGGTTGTCCGCTGCGGGGAGCAGTATGACGTGGTGTACGGCAACCTGAAAGTCGGCAGTGCACTGGAAGCGGTCGCCCGTGACGGAGAGTGTGCGGACACGGCGAAACAGCTGCTGAATAAGGAGAGCCGCGATGATTAACCGGAGTACGGTGCTGTTGTTATGTTTGTCCGCCGGTTTTGCCGGTGCTCAGAGTGATTACGATGCCGGGTCCCGTTTTGCGCATGAGCAGAAAGGACAGGGCACCGGCACCATTCAGAACATGAAGCCGGAGGAGATGATCCCCGGGTATACCGCCAATCCGCCGGAGGGCGGCTATTACGGCGGTGTGCAGGCCGGAGCGGCGCCGGGGCTTGAGAATGCCGGAACGGATTCACTCCATAACACGGAGGCCGGAAAAACCGTGATGGACGTTATCAAAAACCGTCCGCCGGACAGACCGGGTCTGGATGCCCCGTTTATCAGTAACGGGCTGGCGGTGCATGATAATGCCGAAACGGTCACCGGCGGTACGTCTGTCCCGTGCAAAGACGTGACGCTGGATAAAACCGATATCACCACGCATTACTGTGAGCGGTCACCGGCGGTACAGCTGGCCTGTACGCGCAAAGCGGTGGTGAACTTTAGGGAAAAGATTGTCACCACAACCGAAACCAAAACCTGGGCATTCGGGGATGGCGGCAGTAATCCGGATCATTACTCGCGTTCCGGGGACAACTTCACCTATGTGTTTCCGTATGAGGGCAGAATTACCGGCGCGGTCTGGGCTTCCAAAAAAGGATTCGGCCGGGCGGCTACGGTGACCTCTTATCTTTTCGGCACCTCTGTCACGTATAACACCCGCAATGCAACCACCGCCCCGTTTTACCCGGTGAAAAGGGATTTCAGGCAGGGCGAACATTTTGTGGTGACACATCCCGGCAGTTACGGCTCTGTCCAGAGTATCACCAGTTATCCGCTGCGCATCACCCTGACCATTGAGGTTGATAAGAAAGAGGTCACGTATGAGCCGTATACTGAATGGGTTGAAAACTGCCCGTTCGATAAATCGCAGGAAGTCAAACTGTCCACGCAGTGTACGGAAGCCGGGGGGACAAAAACCGTGGAATACGGCGGTAAACAATACCCGGTGTACAGTGACTGCTGGCAGTATACCGACAACTATATTTCCCAGGATGCGGATAACGGCTCCTGTGATGCGCTGATGAAAGATCCCGCCTGTACCCTGGCAAAAACCACCTGTACCGAACAGTCCGGCGCTGCCTGTCTGCGGGAGCAGGCGGTCTTTTCCTGTGAGAAAAAAGTCAGTGCCGCCGGGCAGTTGTGCGGTATGGATCTGGTCTGCACCAGTGGTGAATGTAACCAGATTAACAGCGGCGGGGTGAATGATTTTCAGCACGCGGTCTCCGCACTGGCGGCGGTGGCCGCTGCCGGTGAGGATGTGGCGGCACTGAATGATGTGAATGTCCGTGCCTTTACCGGACAGGGGCAGTCCTGCCGCAAAGCGGCTGCCGGATTCAGTAACTGCTGTAAAAACAGCGGCTGGGGTAATGACGTCGGACTGGCCGGATGCGACAGTGAGGAAAAAGCTATCGGCAAGGCAAAAGACCGCAAACTGGCGGTGTATGTCGGTACGTACTGCTCAAAAAAAGTGCTCGGTGTCTGTCTGCAGAAAAAAGAGGGTTACTGCGTGTTTGACAGTAAGCTTGCCAAAATTGTCCAGGAGCAGGGTCGGAGCTGGCAGCTGGGGATCGGCTTCGGCAGCGGCAGTAATCCGGACTGCCGGGGAATTTCCATTGAGGAACTGCAGGCAATAGATTTCGGCCGTCTTAATTTCGCGGACTTCTACGAGGATATGGAAAACGGCACAGATATCCCGTCAGACCAGGCGCTGATTGACCGTGTGAAAGAGCAGATCAGTAACCATCTGCAGCGGGGGACACAGCCATGAAAAAATCCGCGCTGATGACCCTGCTGTGTCTGTGTGCCGCTGTTGCCGGTGCGCAGCCCGGTACGATGCAGCCGCAGACGCATACCTATGTGGACGACCCGCTGACCGGCTGGCACTGGTATAACGAACCGCAGCCGGAGGAGGACGATGAGAGCGAACCGCCGCCGCAGGACACTGTCCCGTTGTCCTCGCTGCCTGCGGCGGTGCAGAAAAAAGTGATGCAGAAGATGACGCAGGAGGCACTGGATACGGCCATCATGGTGCCCAGTGCGGAAAATGCCGCACGGTTTTTGTCCCTGCAGCGTTACTGGCTGACGAAGTCCGCCGAATTTGAGCGGTCAGCCCGCAAAGCCCTGCTGTATTACCCCGCACTGGATTACAACCTCGAACACAGCCACTACAACAGCACGGTGCCGCTGCAGCTGGCGGCCACCCGGGAGAAAGAGGAACAGGCTGTCCGCGAACTGTCCGGCCGTTACGGATTATTTCTGTTTTACCGGGGCCGTGAGCCGGTTGACAGTCAGATGAGCACCGTTGTCGCGCAGTTTGCGCAGGATAACGGGATCACCCTGATTCCGGTCAGCATGGACGGGGCACGCAGTGACGCGCTGCCCGGCACCCGGACAGACAGCGGACAGGCCGCCGCAATGGGCGTCAGTCATTTTCCGGCACTCTATCTGGTTGACCCTGCCACTGAACACTATCAGCCGCTGGCGTTCGGCTTTATGACGCAGGACGCGCTGTCCCGCCGTTTTCTTGAGATAGCGACAGATTTTGCCGCTGATTAACAGAAGGATTTACCGATGAAAAAACTGACTCTGACCACCCTGCTTGAAAATATTTTCCTGTTTGCGGGCGGGGCGTTACTGGCCGCGGCGATGCTGTTCTACGTGCTGGCCGACATGATGATGAATAACCGGATGCTGCCGGACGGCAGCGGCATTCCGGCGGAATTTATCCGCGACAGCGGCACGGTATTTATTTTTGTGACCGGCGCGGCGTTCAGTCTGACCGGCCTGATTTACAGCGGACTCAATGCCTGGAAAAAATTTGTCAGCGGCAAACCGGCAGCGGGGAAATCAGCATGAAACGTCTGTGTATTCTGTTGCTGATGGTGTGCTTACCGGCGGCGGCAGGCACTCTGGAGGATATCGCCGCGCTGGAGGCGGTCAAGGGGCAGAAAACACCTGGCGGTGACACTGTCACCGCGCCCGCCCCGCTGCGCCGTGCCCCGGCTCCGCGTCCGTATGCCCTGCCTGACGGCCGGACGGTCAACCTGAATGATTACACCCTGGTGCTGTTTATGCAGTCGGAGTGTATTTACTGCCGCCAGTTTGACCCGCTGCTGAAACAGTGGGCGGACATGCGCGGGTTTAAGGTGTTTGTCTACAGCCTGAACGGGCAGGGCGACCCGTCCTTTCCGGATGCAATACCGGCACCGCAATCCGTGGTACAGACCTTTTTCGGCAGCGGGATACCGGTGATGACACCGACCCTGTTTCTGGTTGAGGTTAACACCCTGAAAACCGCGCCGCTGGCACAGGGATTAACCCCGCTGCAGGAGATTGAAAACCGGCTGCACCGGACACTCGCAGCCGCACAGTAATCCGGCCGGTAACGTTCAGTTACCGCACCTGCTTTCTTCATTTTCCGTACCGGGCCTGCAGCCCGGAACTTCCTGTCATTATCAGCGGCGGATTTTCCGCCGGGAGAAAATCATGAATAAAAAAACCGTAGTAATTGTTCATCCTGATTATCAGAAACGGACACAGAATGCGGCTGACCGGGCTTTTATATTTGTGGCCGCAGCCTGCATTTTATGGTTTGTCATCAGGTTTCACTTTTTCGTGGTATGGCCGGAAGGAGAAACGGCTGTTCCGGAACACGAACTGCGGGTCAAAGATATCATGAATACAGCCATGTATCTGATTCCGGAGACGCTGGCCGGTCTGGGGATAGCTAACCTGTTTCTGATGTTCTGGTACAGTATTCTGTTACCGGTTTGCAATATGGCAGATTACGGTCTGTCCGTTCTGCTCCGTAAAATCACCCGCCGGGGGAAAAGCCATGAATAAACCATTGCTTTCCCTGTTACTGGCCGGATTTCTGTTCTCCGGCGCAGCGGCAGCGGATGTGAACAGTGACATGAACAAATTTTTCAACAAGCTGGGATTTGACAGTAACGTCACCGGGGCCGCCGCCTGGCAGGGACAGGCCGCCGGGTACGCCACCGGGGGCAATATCTTTCTGCGCAACCAGGTAAAACAGTTACAGGTGGTCTCTTTTACCCCGCCGTCCCTCAATGCCGGCTGCGGCGGCATTGATGCCTATCTCGGGTCATTTTCCTACCTCAACAGCGAACAGCTGACCCAGTTTGTGCAGCAACTGATGACTAATGCTGCCGGATACCTGTTTGATCTCGCCCTGCAGACCACCGTTCCGGAGCTGAAACAGGCCAAAGATTTCCTGCAGAAAATGGCCTCGGATATCAACAGTACCAACATTTCCTCCTGTCAGGCAGCACAGGGCATTATCGGCGGCCTGTGGCCGACCAACTCTGTCCAGAGCCAGAAAATCTGTCAGGACATTGCCGGGGAAACCAATATGTTCGCGGACTGGGCGGCTTCCCGTCAGGGCTGTACGGTCGGCGGGAAAATGGACAGCGCGTTTGATAAGTCACCCGACAACATGAAAGACCAGGTGATGCGCAACAAGAACCTGATGTGGGAGGTGCTGAAAAAAAACAGCATGCTCGACGGGAATGATGAGCTGAAAGAACTGGTGATGAACCTTACCGGCACCATTATTTTCGGCCCGACAAACGGGGATGTGAGATTCATCCCCGTGAAAGCCAACCGGCAGGACGTCATCAAAGCCCTGATGTACGGCGGACAGATTGAAATCAGCGGCTGTGTGTCCGTGGGGGACTGTCTGGAAATCCGCACCAAAACCATCACCGTCAGTCAGAAAAATGCACTCAATGAGATGGTGAAAACAAATATTGAGGGGATTCAGGGCAAACTGCAGTCAGATACCGCGCTGTCTTCTCAGGAAAAAGGGTTTATCCAGAGCACCTCTGTCCCCATTCTGCGCTACCTTGTTGACCCGATGATGCTCAATATCAAAAGCTCTGTTTTGCCGACGCTGTCAGACTATATTGCCTATGACATTTTATTCCAGTATCTGCAGGAGCTGGTTGACCAGGCCAGAGTACAGATGAACAGCAAAAACTTTCCGGAAGAACAGATGAAATCGTTACGGGAGAATATCTCGGAGGCCAACCGCCAGCTGGAGTCCCTGCAGCAGACCGTGGAGGTGAAATCCAATGTGCTGATGGATCTGGAAAGGCAGATGAGCTATCTGCGTCAGCAGACCTCAAGCCAGCTGCAGGAGCGTTTTCAGCAGAATTACCGGTTTAATATTGTCTCACCGGAACCGAAGGGGAGTAACGGCAATGGCGGTTGATACAGTCTATGTGATGGCAGGCGGTGCCTACATGGCACAGATTTTCAACGGTGTGGCAACGATGGTCGGCACTTCCGCGTGGGATTCCATGATGCGGATAGTGATGCTGATTTCCGGGATGAGTGCGCTGGCTATGTATATGCGGGCGCATGACCCGAAGGAGCTGGTGAAATTTGTCGCCTTTATGATCCTTATCACCAGTGTGCTGCTGATTCCGAAACGTTCCGTGCAGATTATTGACCGCAGCGACCCGACCGGCGTGTACCGTGTGGATAATGTGCCGCTGGGGCTGGCTGTTCCGGCGAAGTTTATCACCAGTATCGGCACGGATATCACCGAAATCTATGAACGTCTGTTCCATCTGCCGGACTCCCTGATGTACAGCAAAACCGGGATGCTGTACGGGGCTGACCTGGTCGGTCATGTCAGTGATGTGATGACGGTGAACGGCGACCTCGCGGAACTGATGGGAATGTACGTCAAAAACTGTGTTATCGGCGACATCATGATTAATCATAAGTATTCCTTTCAGGAACTGATGAACAGCCGGGACCCGTATACCCTGATATTCCGGCAGCCGAGTCCGCTGCGCGGGGTGATGGTGCCGTACGGTAACAGTGAGGCACAGCAGGAGGGATTCTGGACATGTGAGATGCTGGCGAAAAATGTGCTGATGCCGAAGCTGGGGATCGACACCACAACCGGCGGGGCAACCTGGGAATACACTGTCCGCCGCCTGTTCGGCGGGGCACCGAACGCGAATGTGCTGTATGCCACGCTGCTCGGTGACAGCTACAATTACTACTATCAGGGCGGGCAGACCGCCGGTCAGCTGATGCGTACCTCGGTGGTGATGAACGCGCTGCGCAACGGTATCAGTGCCTACAGTGCACAGAGCGGTGACACGGCCAGTCTGGTGAATCTCTCATCCTCTTCGTCGTATAACAAAATGCGGTTAAGCTGGGCAACTTCCGGCTCTATCGGGGTGAAATTTCTGCCGCTGATGAACACCATTCTGCTGGCGCTGATTTTTGCGTTATTCCCGATCACCATTTTGCTGGCGACAATTCACGCCCTGACCATCGGGATGCTGAAAAACTACATTTTCAGCATTATCTATCTGCAGTCATGGCCGCCGATGTTTGCCATTCTCAACAGTGCCGCCACCTTTTATCTGCGCGGCAAAACCGGCGGCACGGAGTTTAACCTCGCCAATCTGGCGTCCATACAGGAAATGCACAGTGATATCGGGCTGGTTGCGGGCTGGCTGACCCTGTCCATTCCGTTTATCGCTTACGGTATCGTGAAAGGTATGGGGTCAGTGGTCTCACAGGCCGGTAACTACCTCGGCACGGCGATTAACAGCTCCGCCACAGCTTCCTCATCCCAGGCGGCAGACGGGACATGGGCATTCAATAATATGCAGACGGATAATGTCTCCGGCAACAAGTGGGATACCAACTATTCACACCGTGAGGGACAGACCACGCAGCAGCTTGCCAGTGGTGCCTCGGTAACACAGACGGCCAGCGGGCAGATGGTGTATGACAGTTCCACTGCGATGTCCCGCCTGCCGGTGTCCATCAAAGGCTCGGATGTCACGGCCAGCACGCTGCAGGATATGGCGAGACGGGCGGATGTTCAGGCGTCCTCCGCCCAGCACGGTTACCAGAGCAGCGTGAACAGCGGCTGGAATCAGCTGAGTCAGTTCTCCTCGCAGACAGGTAACAGTGCGACACTGTCCTCGGGCACGGATTCCGGTATGACCGCGAACCAGTCACAGGCCGTGGCGAAAATGCAGAATGCGGTCAGTACGGTTGCGAAAAACCAGGGTATTTCTGAGCGTGAAGCCTTTGAAAGATTGATGAATAATCAGGTCAGCAGCGGGTATACAGCCGGTGGAAAAATGAGTGGTGGTTTTGGTGTTCCGGGAGGAATGGGAATATTAAAAGGTGGTGTTGAAGGATATATAGATACTAATAAATCAGACCGTGACAGCATCACCAAAGGCACTCAGGAGGGCGGCAGCCGGAATACCGATTACCATTACGGGCAGAATGTCCAGGCGCAGAAAGACTTCCGCGAAGGCTGGGATGTGCTGGAAAGTGAACGGCTGAGCCACGGCACCAGTCAGAACGACAATACCGCGAACTCCGATATTAACCAGTTTGCGGCTACCCTGTCAGTCAGCCAGAACAGTTACGACCAGTATATGACCAGCCGGACACGCAGTCAGGAATACAGTGAGATGGTCTCGCTGGCGAAAAGTCACAGTGCACAGATAGACAGTAACTTTGACCAGCAGTTTGTGAACTATGTGATGGAAAAAACACCGGGCAATGCAGACCGTATTCTGAGTGATACCTCATCCCCGGATGTTGCCCGTGAGCGTGACGCGCTGGCGAAGTCGTTTGCGGAAGAGCGGATAGTTCCTCAGCTGGAGTCGGAACATGCGGCGAATAAAGCGAAAGTCAGTGAACCGGGCGTTGCTGACACCGGTGCCGGTTCAGTGTCGGCAGATCCGGCGAAAAGTTTTGCGGAGAACAGGAGAAAAATTGAAAAAATGAGCGATGAGGCAAATATCCGGCGGGATATTCCTGGTAAAGTGGCGGAGCAGCAGTCCAAAACCGAACAGCATATCCGTGATAACCGTGAACAGGTGGCGGCAGGAAAACAGGCACTGGAAGATCAGAAAGTGGTTGCCGTGACGGAAAATCAGGTACAGCAGGTACGTCACACCGGGAATTTTAATCAGGTTAAAAATGAGCAGAAACTGAATCCGGAAGTTCAGGAAAGAGAACAACAGGAGCGGGAAAAATTATTAAGTGAGCAAAGCTTTAGACAGCCCAGAAAGTATTAATATCGGTTAAGGCGGTATATCGGCTCAAAACAAAATTTTATAAGGATCTAATTAAGATGGGTATATTCTCTAAAACAAAAAAAGACATAAGTGTATTTACATCACATTCAACAGCTTGCTTTTCTTCATCAACTATTCTCGGCAAGAAAATTATTAAAAATTTAGGTATGGTGAGGGCGACATCACGTCCTTTTTGTGGCGAATATGATGAAGAAGATGTTTTCGTTCAGTCGGAGCTAATTAAAAAAGCAGAAAGTATTGGAGCCAACGCTATCATAAATTTTCGCTATGAAATAGGTAGTTTTCAGGCAGCCCTTGGTACAGCCTGGAATAATGCTTTCATAATTGCTTATGGTGATGCTGTTCTTATCAGTGAAGAAAAACCATGAACTTTTGTTAAATATTTTTAATGCAAAAATTTCGTTAATTGGAGAGTTAGCATGAAGATTTGTAACGCAATGATTTTTGCAATTTTTATGTCTTTTTATGCAATAGCAGACGTCAGTGTGATAGGTATTACTATAAATAAAGATACAAAGGAAGATGTTGTCAGTAAATATGAAGTAATATCAGAAGATGGTAATGTGCTTACATTGAATGAAAAAAATATCCCTCTTGATGATGTCTCATTAGTTTTCGTTGCATTAGAAAATGATAAAGTTAAAGCAGTTCTTCTGGAGATAAAGAAAAATAAGTTTGATTACTTTTATAATTTACTGAAAGGGAAATATAAGTTAACAAAAAAAGAAATACCTTATGTAGGTAATAAATATGTTTCTTTTATCAAGGATGATGTCATGATTTCACTGGATGCCCCGCATCTATCATTTGAAATGGATTTATTATATATAGACAGGGAATATGATAAAGCTCTCAAAAAGAGACAGAAGGAAAAAAAAGAAAATGAGAAGAAACAGGATTCGGAACAGCTTTAAAACATGCTAACGCACTTCGTTTGTTAACAGTCCGTTACCCCGGATAATAAATTTTCCGGGGCAACAGACTGTCCCGTCTCAGGAGTTTTTATTATGGCCGATGAAGCGGGAGTGTTAGAAATTCTGTGTCATTCCAGTAATATCTATCAAAAAGGAATGACAAATGACTCAACTTTTCGATTTCGACAACGCCCTGAAAGCTCTTCAGAATGGTCAGGCTCTGACCGGTAAAGATGGCATCCTGACCCCGCTGATTAAGCAACTTACTGAAGCTGCATTGGCCGCCGAACTTGACTCCCATCTCACCAATGATGCTGAAGCTAACCGCAGGAATGGCTCTACGAAAAAGACCGTTAAAGCACCAACCGGTAGCTTTGAGCTGGCTACTCCACGCGATCGCAACGGCTCTTTTGAACCACAACTGGTGAAGAAGCACCAGACCACACTATCAAACGAGATTGAGCAAAAAATTATCCGGTTATTTGCCATCGGTATGAGCTACGCCGATATCAGCCGGGAAATAGAAGATCTATATGCCTTCAGCGTCTCCACAGCTACCATCAGCGCTGTCACTGACAAGGTTATCCCCGAACTTAAACAATGGCAGCAACGTCCTCTGGAGGCGATTTACCCCTTTATATGGCTGGATGCTATTCACTATAAAATCCGTGAGGACGGGCGTTACGTCAGTAAAGCGGTCTATACTGTTCTGTCGCTCAATCTTGAAGGCAAGAAAGAGGTTCTTGGCCTCTATCTGTCTGAAAGTGAAGGAGCTAACTTCTGGTTGTCCGTGCTGACTGACCTGCAAAACAGGGGGCTGAAAGATATTCTGATAGCCTGTGTGGATGGACTCACTGGTTTCCCTGAAGCCATCAACAGTATTTTTCCACAGACAGAAGTTCAGTTGTGTATTATCCATCAGATCCGCAACTCGTTAAAATATGTCGCCTCAAAGCATCATAAAGCGTTTATGGCCGACCTGAAGCCGGTGTACCGGGCCGTATCAAAAGAGGCGGCAGAGACCGCGCTGGATGAACTGGATATTAAATGGGGGAATCAGTATCCGGTGGTTATCCAGAGCTGGCAACGGAAATGGACTCATTTATCGGGCTGCTTTCGCTATCCTGCTGATATCAGGAAGGTTATCTATACAACCAATGCAATAGAATCAGTCCATCGTCAGTTCAGAAAACTGACAAAAACAAAAGGTGCATTCCCGAATGAAAACAGTTTGCTGAAACTCCTGTATCTTGGGCTGCTTAATGCACAGGAAAAATGGACAATGCCGATCCAGAGCTGGAATCTGACACTATCGCAGCTGTGTATTTATTTTGAAGGGCGCCTGGATCATGTGATAACGTTGTAGCAGCTAAATTAACGTGACACAGAATTCTGAACGCCCTCGATGAAGCTGATATCTCTCAGGCTGAGAGTGATTTTCTGTTATCTGTAATTTTGCAAAAACGGGCACAGTATCAGGGGGAAAGCGCGGAATACTGCACCGGCTGCGGTGAGGTGATCCCGGCTGTCCGCCGCCGGGCACTGCCGGGTGTACGGTATTGTATTTTCTGTGCGGAATACCGCGAGCGAACCGGCACCCGCTGACCGGTTTCCCGGTAAATTTACCGTTTGTTTTTATCTCTCCGTTATAAATCTTTTTTCCTGTTTTAGTAACACTGTATTCATACCGGTGTGATACCGGAATATCGTTATTCTTTATCCGAATCATGTTTCTCTTCTTTTAATCTCAGAGTGATAACATTATGAGTTCAACAAAACATATTACCCAGGGCGGGCAGGTATTCGGCTACATGCTCGGGATGTTTATGCAGGTGAATAAACGGATTTCATTTTACCTGATATTATTTTATCTGATTCTGACTCCGGTTATTTTTTATCTGAAAGTCCCGCTGCAGGAAATTAAAAACGGCGGCCTTTACTGGTGGTTATATTTTATGTCGCCGGGTGAGAAAGCCTTATACCGGGTGCCGCCGGTTTATGATTTTAATTTTGACGGAACGGTGTACCACTTCACGTCAGCGAATATCTTAAAAGACCCGTACATGACCTATGCCGGGGATATTTTTCTGCAGGAACTCTGGTTATCCCTGTTCTGGTCTTCTGTCCTGGTGTTACTGCTGGCGTTTGTGGTCTATACCCTGCTGCACCGGCTGGGCGAAAAGCAGGCCAGAGACGAGACAACCGGCGGCCGTGAGCTGACAGAGGATGTCAGTGCGGTTGCCCGTCAGATGCAGCGCCGCCGTGAGGCGTCCCCCATCCGGATTGATAAGCTGCCGCTCATTCTCAACAGTGAAGTCAAAAACATACTGATGCACGGCACGCCCGGCTCCGGTAAGTCCAATACCATCAATAAACTGCTGCTGCAGCTGCGTGAGCGCGGCGATATGGTGATTATTTTCGACAAAGGCTGTTCCCTGGTCAAAAAGCACTTTAATGAAAACCGCGACAAATTACTCAATCCGCTGGATGCGCGGTGTGAGAACTGGGATCTGTGGCGCGAATGCCTGACAACCCCCGATTTTGACAGTATGTCCAATACCCTTATCCCGCAGGGCACCAAAGAAGATCCGTTCTGGACGGGGTCTGCCCGGACCATCTTCACGGCGGTGGCCGCAAAGCTGAGAAACGACCCGGAACGCTCTTACAACAAATTGCTGCGCACCCTGCTGGCCATCGATTTAAAGGCGCTGCGGGAGTATGTGGCCGGAACCGAGGCCAGCAACCTGATGGAGGAGAAAGTCGAGAAAACGGCGATTTCCATCCGGGGCGTGCTGACCAACTACGTCAAGGCACTGCGCTATCTGCAGGGGATTGAGCGTAACGGCAAAGCCCCGTTTGCCATCCGTGAGTGGATGAGGCAGGCCAATGAGCCGAAAAAACCGCACGGCTGGCTGTGGATCACCAGTAATGCCCGGCAGCACGAATCGTTAAAACCGCTGATCTCGATGTGGCTGGCACAGGCGGCCAACTGTGTGCTGGAAATGAATGAGAATCCGGAACGGCGTATCTGGTTTATCTATGACGAGCTGGCGTCCCTCCATAAACTCCCCGAATTACCGCAGGTATTGTCCGAAGCCCGTAAGTTCGGCGGCTGTTTTGTGCTGGGATTCCAGAATAAACCGCAGCTGGACTTCACCTACGGGGAGGATTATGCCGATGCGATGATGGATTTGCTCAACACACGGTTCTTTTTCCGCTCCCCTGACCAGAATGTGGCGATGTGGGTGCGTGACCAGCTGGGGCAGAAGCGGGCAAAACTCTTTAACGAACAGTACAGCTACGGCGCGGATACCGTGCGTGACGGGGTGTCGTTCTCCAAACAGGAGGACGACAAAACCCTGGTGAGTTATTCCGATATCCAGAAACTGCCGGATCTGGAGTGTTATGTCACCCTGCCGGGGGATTATCCGGTGGTCAGAATGAAAATGACCTATGAAAAAATCCGGCCGGTCGCTGCCGAATTTATTGAACGGGCACTCAATGACAGTCTGGAGCAGGACATCACCGCACGGCTGGATGCCGGGGAGCAGGATGACGCACGGCTGCAGCGTCTTCTGGACGGCAGCAGCACCCCGGCACCGGAAACCCCGTCCCGTCTTCCGCCGCAGACAGCGGCAGTGCTTGTCGTACCGCCGGTGCTGACACCGGCGGCCGGACACCCGGCGCCGGTGGTTTCTGCCGCTGTTCCGTCCGTGACAACACCGGTGACAGCAGTCTCATCAGAAAACACCACACAGACCGCACAGACTGACACTGCCGTGACCGGCGGTCGTGAGCAGGACGTGCCTGACATGGTGATAGACACCGCGACCGGTGAGATTGTGTATCCGGGAGCAGATGAGCCGGATGCGGAGACCCGGGCCGCCATGTATGAGAACTACAGCGCCCTGCACCAGGAGGAGAAAAATATCGCGGTTCACCGCAGGGCGGAGCCGGATGATCATGACGAACATGAGCCGGAGGTGTGGTAATGCTGAGTGTCGCACCGATAGCCCAAAATGCGGAAAATTACTATACCGCACAGGATAACTACTATTTTCTCGGCAACGCGGAGTCCCGCTGGCTGGGGAAAGGCGCGGAAGCGCTGGGACTGACCGGTGAGGTCAGCAAAGAACAGCTGCGTGAGATACTGGCCGGGCGCCTGCCGGAGGGCAGCAGCCTGGAGCGCACGGAAAACGGGAAAAACACACACCGGCAGGGGCATGACCTGACCTTTTCCGCCCCGAAAAGTGTGTCGGTACTGGCGGTGGTGTCCGGGGATGAGCGGATGCTTGCCGCGCACAATGCGGCGGTGACCGCCGCCCTGAAAGAGACGGAGACACTGGCCTCCACGCGGGTGATGAAAGACGGGATATCGGCACCGGTCATGACCGGCAATCTGGTGATTGCCGCGTTTAACCATGATACCTCCCGCGAACTTGACCCGCAGCTGCACACTCACGCACTGGTGATGAATATGACAGCGCATGAGGGGCAGTGGCGGACACTCTCCAGTGACACCCGGCATAACAGCGGATTCAGCGAGGCGGTGTATAAAACCCGTATTTCACTGGGGCGGATATATCTGCATGAATTACGGCAACAGGTTGAAAAAATGGGATTTAAAACCCATGACACCGGTCGTAACGGGTTATGGGAAATTGAGGGGATACCGGTTGCGCCCTTCTCGCAGCGGCGGCAGCAGATTCTGGACGCAGCCGGACATGACGCCTCCCTGAAATCCCGGGATGTGGCCGCGCTGGATACCCGGCAGGCCAAACGGACTCCGGACAAAGCGGAACTGCTGACTGAATGGTATGACCGGCTGGACAAAAACGGTTTCGGCAGTGAGGAGCGCAGCCGGTTTAATACGGCCGCGCAATCCCGTGAGCAGGACAGTCTCACCCCGCCGCCGTTACCGGCAGCACTGCAGAAAGCGGCGGATGCCGCGCTGACGGAGGCGGTGAACGCACTCAGTGAGCGGCAGGTCAGCATGACTTACAGCGCGGTGCTGGCAAAGACCCTCAGCGGACTGGATGCCCGCCCCGGTATCATCACGGTGGTAAGAAATGCCATTGACCGGGCGATTGAGCAGCGTCAGCTGATACCGCTGGACGAACAGAAAGGGCTGTTCACCTCGGCCGCCCACCTGACGGATGAGCTGACCCTGCAGCAGCTGGCGGCGGAGGTGCGGACAGAAAACCGCACGCCGGTGTTCCGGGTGCCGGACACCCCGTTCACCGGTACGTCGCAGAAACTGGCGGACACCCTGCCGAACGCGGCCGTGATTGACAGCCGGGGCAACCGGCAGATGCAGCGTGACCGGCTGGCGGAAACCGCCGCCGTTGCCCTGCAGCAGGGACGGACAGTCCTGGTGATTGAGGCGGACAGTAAACATACCCCGGAGCCGGTCAGCGGCACCCTGAGTACGGATAAACGCCGCTGGACAGAAAAACCCGCGCTGCCGGTGAACGGCACCGTGATTGTCACCGGCGCGGAAACCTGGTCACTGAAAGAGACGGTACAGCTGTTTGCGCAGGCAAAAGAGACCAATACCCAGATACTGCTGCTCGACAGTGCCGGACGCAAAGGCACCGGGAATGCGTTGCGCACCCTG
The DNA here is from genome assembly GCF_032989665.1 of Morganella sp. BCCO 40_0007. Taxonomy (NCBI): domain Bacteria; kingdom Pseudomonadati; phylum Pseudomonadota; class Gammaproteobacteria; order Enterobacterales; family Morganellaceae; genus Morganella; species Morganella sp. BCCO 40_0007. The sequence goes on from NZ_JAVBIN010000018.1 coordinate 30,691, forward strand.
GAGGACGCAGGGGTTGTCCGGTTTGCGGCCGCCGGTAAACCGCCGGTGCAGACAGAAATACACAGTATCGGGGACAAAACGCAGCGTTATGCCGCTGTGGCTGCCCGTTATCAGGCACTGCGCCGGGAGGGCGTTCCGGTCACGGTGCAGGTGACGGGCACCCGCGAACGGGTGGCACTGACGGACGCGGTCAGGGCGGAACTCACCGCGCAGGGGGTACTGCACGGCAGTCCGGTCAGTGTCACCCTGCTGACGCCGGTGTGGTCAGACAGCAAAACCCGCCGGGACATCAGTCAGTACCGGGAGGGAATGGTACTGGAGCAGTGGCAGGACGGTAAAAAAAGCGCGGAGCGTTTCACCGTTACCCGGGTGACGCCTGCCACGCGGAGTGTGACGCTGGAAGACAACCGGGGACAGTCTCAGGTGATAAAGGTGACGAAACTTGACAGCAGCTGGTCATTGTTTCATCCGGCACAGAAAGAGATTACAGCAGGGGAAACGCTGACCCTGCTGGCAAAACACGGCCGGCTGGCCGCCGGTGACACCCTGATCGTCACCGCAGTGACAGACAGCACCCTGACGGCAGAGCATCACGGCCGCCGGGTGACACTGCCGCTCACGGCCGGTCTCAAAGCGGATTACGCCTATGTGACCACACCGGGGCAGTCCCTGCCGGATAATCAGGTGGTGCTGGCCGCCGCGTCTGTCCGCGACACCCGGGCCGATTTTTTTAACACCGTTGCCCGCAGCGGGGAGAAAGTGGAACTGTTCACCCCGCTGGATAAAACCGAAACTGACCGCCGCCTCGCCCGTTCACCGCACTATCAGACCGTGGCCGCACAGCTCGGCATTGACCCGCAGGATCCGGATACCTCCGTCAGACAGGCGGCAGAGCGTCTGTGGTCAGTGCCGGAGAAAGCGGTGCGGCAGGGCATTGTGTTAACGCAGGAAAATCAGGTGATGTTCTCCGTGACTGATGTGGTGGCAAAAACGCTGCCGCTGCACCCGTCCCTGACGGCGGAAAGTATCCGCCTGCAGACCGCAAAAATGGCGGCGGCCGGTGAACTGATTCCGGTGCCGGGGTCGGGGAAAAATGAGTACGTGACCGCCGCCGCGTGGGAGTCGGAAAAGCAGATTATCCGCGCCATCCTGCAGGGCAAGGGCACACAGCAGCCGTTTTTTGAACGCGTGCCGGAGGCCATGCTGGCCGGACTGACGCCGGGGCAGCAGGCGGCGACACGGTTAATTCTGGAGAGCACCGACCGGTTTATCGCGGTGCAGGGCTATGCCGGGGTCGGGAAAACCACCCAGTTTAAGGCGGTGATGCGCAGTCTGGATTTGCTGCCGGAAGATACCCGGCCGGAAGTCCGCGGTCTGGCACCGACACACCGGGCGGTGGGGGAAATGGTGGCAACCGGCGTGAAAGCGCAGACCCTGCAGTCGTTTCTGACCGATACCGCGCAGCAGCTGCGTAACGGGGAAACCCCGCGTTTTGACAATACCCTGTTCCTGATTGATGAAAGCTCCATGATTGGTAACCGCAACATGGCGGAAGTGGTGGCGGTGATTGAGGCAGGGGGCGGCCGGGCGGTCAAGAGCGGGGACACCGCACAGGAGCAGGCGATTGACAGCGGTACGCCGTTTGAACTGGCACAGAACCGCTCTGCGCTGGATACCGCGATTATGAAGGAAATTGTCCGCCAGACCCCGGCACTGAAACCGGCGGTGGAGGCGGTGATTGCCGGGCAGATGAAACAGGCGGCGGCACTGCTGGAAAACGTGTCCCCGGATATCGTGCCGCGTCTGCCGGATGCGCATGTACCCGCAAAATCGGTCATGCAGGCCGGGGAGGAGGGCGTTATCCGCGATATTGTCCGTGACTACAGCAGCCGGACACCGGAAGCGCGGGAAAAAACCCTGATTGTGGTGCAGACCAACGCGGACAGGGCAGCGGTCAACGCCGGGGTGCATGAGGCACTGACGGCCGGGCAGGACGTGCGCAGAATCCGGATACCGGTACTGGTGCAGGAAAAAACACAGACGGAGTCCCTGCACTCGGTGGCCGGACTGGCGCAGCATCACGGTAAAACAGTCCTCGCCGGTGATACCTATTACACCCTGATTGTCACGGAGCGTGACAAAGCGGATGGTGTGGTGATGTTACGGGATGCGGATAACAGGGATATCCCGCTCTCCGCCTTTGAGAACAGTTCGCGGGATATTCAGGTGTTCCGGACAGAAACCCGTGAGATGGCGGAAGGGGAGAAAGTGACGTTCACCCGCACCGACCGTAACCGGGGACGGGTGGTCAACAGCACCCGGACCGTCAGTCAGATACACGATGACGGCACCCTGACGCTGACGGACGGGCAGGACAGTATCCGGATTAATCCGGCGGAGCCTGCTGACCGGCACATTGACTACGGTTATGCAGGCACGGCGCACAAGGCACAGGGGGCGAGTGAGGAGTATGTGATTGTGCTCGGCGGCGTGACCGGCGGCCGTCAGCCGCTGGCCTCGCGGCGTAATGCCTATGTGGCACTGTCCAGGATGAAAACCCATGTGCAGGTGTACAGCGATAATCTCGAAAAATGGCTGGATAAAACCGGCAGTAATGCTGTCCGTCCGACCGTGCATGATTTACTGCTGGCAGACAGCGACCGGGCGGCCGCGACCGGAAACCGGCTGTACGCGGGAGCAAAACCCCTTACGGATACGGCCGTCGGCCGCACGCTGTCCCGTGAACTCGGGCTGACCGCTGAGAGTACCGCCCGCTTTGTGTACGGCAGTCAGAAATACCCGGAACCGGGTGTGGCGTGGCCGGTGTATGACCGGCACGGCAGACCGGCGGGCACGCGGATAACGCCGGTGCTGCTGAATGAACAGGGGCACCTGAACGGCGCAGGGCAGGAACAGCGTCTTGTCGGTCGTGAGGAAGCCGCCTGGATGGTACTGCAGCGCGGCAGCAGCGGGGAAACGCGGATTGCGGAGAGCATGACGGAAGCACTGGCACTGCTTAAACAGACCCCGGACAGTGGTGTGGTTGTCCGGCTGCTGCCGGAGGAGCCGGTGAATGCGGCGGTGATGCGAAAACTGACCGGCGGGCTTCCGGCTGACCTCAGCGTGCCGGATACGCTCCGTGTCGGTGTCCCGGCAGCGGATGACCCGATGACCCTGAAAACAGCGGAAGAGCAGCGCCGTGAGGCCGAACTGAAAGCGGCCGCGTTACCGGAAAAAGCAGACACCGTCCGTGAGGCGCCGCAGGACGCACGTCTGGACGCGGAAATTACCCGTGAACAGCAGCGTCTGCAGTCACAGGAAAACGCGCATGAACAGAAAGCAGCCATCAGCCTCGATGACATGATCCGGCAGGAACAGTTACACCGTATGCGGCAGACGGAACAACTGCAGCAGGCCGAGAAAGATATCGTGAGAGAAAAAGAGATAGTAAAAGAAAAAGAGATCGGGGAATAGCCCCGGTTAATCCCGCCCGTTACCGGAAAACACCGCCAGCCTTACTGTTCAGTCAGTTACCCTGTTTTCCGGGCACAAATCAGTCAGAACGTGATCCGAAATCGGATAAATCACCGTAAAGATTGCGGGAAGTGCGGCTGAGTGCTAAATTAAGCGGCATTAACGAATTTGTGGTTGTCACGCCGAAAGGTGACGTAAAGGGATGTAGGCACGAAGTACAGCGCCGAACCCAATAGAAAAGCCCTGCAATCTGAATCTAACTTGGCGGTAGGATAAGATTAGCAGGGCTGTCCAGAGATATTCCATCAGGGGTACTGTTGAACTCCTGATGGGGAGTATAGAATTATGCCGAGCAAAATTCAACTCCTGCCGCACAACATAAGCGCAGGAGAATGTGTCTGATTCCCTGACACGTCATACCCCGGTGAACGGTCATAAAATTCACCGTCATTATCTGCCTGTCTTTAAAGGCAAATTACCGGCCATTGCGGCGGTGCGCCGTTTTTCAGCGGCACTGTCCCGTCATGACTGGAACCGTAACCCGCATATCTATAATCTGCGCTGTGAACGTAACCAGCGGGTCTCCGTGCGCTCAGAGCGCCGGGAAACCTGGTATGCGCTGGCGCTGGCGATGCTCGCCAATGCGGACTACAACCCGGACAGTGAGGCGCTGTTTGAGGTGATGTGTCCGGTGGAAACGCTGGCTGCGCAGTGCGGTCAGCTGCATCAGTATGAGAACGGCCGCAAAAGCTATGACCCGGTGCTGCACGCGCTGCACGACTGGGAAGCGGCGAATCTGATTATTATTCACCGTGACTTTGACCGTGAGGCGAAACAGTACAAGGCGATGCGTATCTGGCTGCGGCCGGAGTTTTTTGCCGGGCTGGGGTTTGGTCTGGCGGCACTGCGTGACATTGTCACGCGCTTCCGGCGCTGGATGGAGCGCAAAGGTCTGCGGGAAGAGTACCAGAAACGCTATGCCCGTCATGTGCTGCGTCTGAGCCGCTCGAATGTGGCGTCACTGGATAACCGGCACGCGCTGAAAAATCTGCTGAAAAAGCTGCGCCGTCTGGTCACCGGGGACGATGAGGCGCTGGAAAGCGAAAAGAAACACCTGGAAAAAGCCCTGAAAGAAAAGAAAGCGCAGCTGAAAGCCTCGCGGCCACAGGAAAATATGCCCGGAGACGCCTGGCGGCTGTATGAGCGCTGGAAGCAGATAAACCCGGTGGCTGTTGTCCGTGCGCTGGAGCAGCGGATTAAATCGCAGTTCCCGGCGCTGCACGGCGAGCTGCTGTATCAGTGCTACCTCGATAACCTGCCTGACCATTAGTCCCGTCACAGTCTGAACTGACCGCCTCCCCGGCGGTTTTCGTGCCGGCTTTCTGCCGGAAATGCCCTGTTTTTATGTCCCGGACCGGTTCTTTTTTACCGGCGGAGAGTGAGCCGGAGTCATCACTATCAGTTATTGTTCATTATACCGTCACTTAATTTCGCATGAGATGAAAGCGCATCAGTTAACTTCGTACGGGCTGTGATGAATCTGGTTAAATTCGTCCTTAGCTTCTGAACAAAACGTCCTTTTTTAATAAAAAGGAGATTGGGGCGCGTTTTTAAAGCGCACCCCATCAGTAAACATCAGATAATGCCTTCGCTCACAGGGAACTTTGTTCCCGCCGCTCAGTGCGGTGAGGTTTCAGTTTCAGTGAACTATTCCCCGTAATACTGCGCAAGCGCAGCATAACGCGCAGTACAGCCGGGCAAGCCCGGCCAACTGCGGCCAGAGGCGGGAATAAGAAATAGTAAAGTGGTTTTACGTCCGGAATATTCAGGCAGGGAGGAGGGGGATATGCGGACTATAACAGCCTGTCACCGGCGCTGCCGGGCTGCGGCGGCCATCTGGTCACGGTGATATTCTCAGCAATATTTGCCGCCTGACATGCGCTGACGCGCATAAAAACAATATTATGGGGTTCTATTGATGACCACCTGTTCAAAAAACGTACTTAGCGTACGTTTTCGTACGGTTGGGCTTCAGACCCCTTCTACGCCGGAACCCCAGATTTTTCCGTCAGGTTGCTCAAGGCTTAGTAGAGCGTCACCTCTCTCAAAGAAACCATTCAGGTCTGATACCAAATCTGGCTGACAGTGCTTTAATATGAGAAATAGTCAAAGCCCGCTGCCCTGAAAGGATCTGACTGATAAGTGACTTGGAGCCTATTTCATTTTTCAGGTCAGAATAAGATAGTTTGTACTGGTCAATCAGTGTTCGCAACAAGGCAACACCCACAGAGGTTTCTGTGATGGAATTGTTAAATTCAGCAAAATCTTCACATGTGTCTTCATAATCTGCAATTTTCCCAGCCAGGAAGTCAATGAGCGGACTCTCATCATCGTATTCGATAAGATAATCCATTAAACCCAGAGCGTCACGGTAGTCTTTCTCTGAGGAGTTTCCGCCTAAAAAAGGCACCGCTGCAACTAAGTCTTTTGCGGCGGTGATTGCTTTTGCTGTATCTGTAATCATTCTTTGTGTTCCCTGTAGTAACGAGTCAGTTTGTCGTATTCAGTGTGTGTAGTGATATGCTTAACGTAAAATCGCTTGTTAACAAAGTTAATGTAAGCAATAACCCGGAGATTGTTTCCTCCCACATCTAGAACCCACCATTTATTACGGTATTTGAAATTATCAAGACTGGGCAGAATTTTTCGTAAATCTTCAGGTGAAGAAAAATCATTTTCTTTGACTACACGATAGAGGGCTTTTATGGCCTGAGCATCATTAGGGTATTGTTTTGTTGCTTCTAAAAAAGGTTCTTTCGATATGACGTGCATCAGGAAATCCATTGTGTTTATAATATGTGAACAGTATAAAGTATTGATGATTGGTTTGCAATATGTAAACGATGGTTTTGTCAAATAATATAGAGGGCAGTTTGGATATCGAAAATTATTGTACGTTAAAGCCTTTTTTGAACAGCCTTGCATAGTCAATAGAGTATACCCCAGCGTCATAACCTGAAATGCTGCCATTTTTCCTTGGGTCATCATCTATCAGTCACGTGTATTGTGATCATCACTTAAAGGGGGGGGGTGAGAAAACGCCTGCTTGCAATACCAACGTACTGCCCGCAGCATGATCATGCCGATAAAATGACGCCCTTTGAACGGATTCATGGTGCGGGCTTCGCTGCGATGATTTCCTTCAGCGTATCAGGTGGCGGATCTTTGCAACAATGCCATATTTATGGGTAATAATTATCATTCCCTTTTATGATCTATGCTATATTACTTTGTAAGAGTAAGCAAAAATAACCGGATAAAGTTTAATGAATAAGAAATACTACATCAAAAATATGTGCTGGGGATGGTTTATGGGAGGGTTTATTTTATATTTAGCACGGGGGGATGACGTTAAATATAAAATGTTGTTTTTCACTGCTTCTATATTTGGAAGCGTGCTATACCCATTAGCCAAATGGTGTATTGAATGGTTTTTCCTTAAATTTACTACTCGAGAATTTTGGGATAGTATAGATACTCCAGGTAAAGCGGGTATGTTGGCGATGTATTATGGGACTGTGTTTTTATTATCTATTCCAATTGCTGTTATTTTTATTGTGATAATTTCTATTAAAAGGCTGCTAAAAAAATAGGCAGCCTTGTATTCAAATGAAATTAAACACCCCAGAATTGATTTGCTTTTTCTACCATTTCGTCATTAATTAAATATCCAGCTATGGCCATAATCAATCCATAGCCAAGAAGCCCGATCGGGTTGCTCAGCAATACACTGAACATAAATGCGACCACGACTGTAGCAGCCCTCCCTGCCACAATGGCTTCCGTCTTAACAAAAAATGGTCGCCAGTTACCGGTTTCTGTTGCTTTGTATAATTCAGTAGTCCAGTCTGCAAAATCAATAACACTACTTGTATGCAGCATTCCCTTACTGAACCGTTTAAAATTATTTGCTATATCAGCTACTTTCACTGATTCTAATGCTGTCGCAATCGCTTTGCGGTCTTTGGCATTGATTTTTTTATTGATGTCTGCTTTGTGCTTTTCGTAGGCTTTTAACGCATCCTCAATATTCCGGATTTTCTTCCCTCTGGCCTGGTCAGCCAGCGCCTTCGCTAACTGTTCGGCTTTTTCTCCATATGCTTTAAACACTGATTGATAGAAATCAGCGGTAAACTTAACCGCATCTTTGACCTGGCTAAATTCATCTTCTGCTTTTTTTACTTCATTTTCAGCTTGTTTGATTTTTTCTTTTTGTGATGCGATATCTTTGTCTGCTTTATTGATATTTTTATTTTCCTCTTCATGTTTTCCATATTTTACTTTATCAAATTCATCGAAATCATGGTCGCTGAGAATAAACCACATCTCATTACTTGTATACCAAAAATCAGTTTGGTATATTTTAAGTAAAATTTCATTGTACACACCAATTGATTTTTCTTTTTCTAACTTCAATTTCTTTGTTATTAATTTTAAATTTTCAGATTCAATAACATTATTGTTTTCTTTTGATTTTTTCTCTGTATTACTGATATCGTTGGCTATTGCAGATAATTTATTAGTTATTGCATCTTTCAGCGCATTAAGGGGTTTCAGTTTTGCGGCATAAATATCTTTAAATTGTTTTCTGATATCATCAGGCACTGGTTTTGCCGGTACCATGTCCTCATTGTCCTCACCTGTAAATTCAGACAGTACAGGGTTAACCGGAGTATTTATATCTGCAATATTGGTATTCCAGATATGGTTAAACTGACCGGGTTCTGTCGGGATATCCCCTTTCCAGCCGGTTACGGTCATGGTATCACCAGTATCAGTGGCTTTCTGCCAGCCCTCCCCTTTCCAGTGATAGCCCATAGAGGTCATTACATCTCTTTCAAACTGAGTGGTATCTTCGTATCGGTTAGCCATAATAATGAATTCCTTTTATCCAAATGATACAACGGGGGTGCTGTATATATAAACAGTATTGTGTTAATAACCAGATGTCAATGATAATTATTATCGTATGCGGGTGTCTTAAATTATGATATATGAGACTGTGTTTTGCTCAGTGAAAAGCAGGTATCAAATATCGTATTTTTGATGTTATGATACAGGTGTGTATCAAAATCGATTAGTGAGAGCAAAATGGCCTTATTAGGTTATGCCCGGGTATCAACCAGTCACCAGAAGCTGAATATTCAGATCGATGAGCTTAAAAAAGCCGGTGTCCGGGATGACCGGATTTTTACCGATATGATGAGCGGTGCCACCGATGAACGCGAAGGACTCAAACGCCTGCTGGGACGGGCTGAAAAGGATGATGTTATTTTGTGTACCAAAATGGACAGACTCGGCCGCAATACGGCGGATATGATTAAAATTGTCGATACCTGCCATAAAAAAGGGATAGCTATCCGTTTTCTGGAAAACGGACTCAGTACCGAAGGGACAATGGGCAAAATGGTTATTCAGATTCTGGCTGCAGTGGCCGAAGCTGAACGGGCACGGATACTCGAACGGACGAATGAAGGCCGGGAGGCGGCAATGGCTGCCGGTATCCGTTTCGGCAGAAAGCCGCATAAAGAGACGTCAGCGGCGGAGGCACTGATCCGGCAGAGAGAACCATTCAGTGCTGTGGCAGCAAAAACAGGTATATCAAGAGCGACCTATTACCGCCTGAAAAGCCGGTTAAAAGGAGAAAATGATGGGATTCTTCAGTCATATTGAGTACAGCGGGCAGCTGCCTGACGGAAAAACAGCGGAAAACCTCGTCACGGATGATCTTGAATACGGTGAGTTATGGTATCGTATTTCCGGTGAAAACCGTCTGCTGCGTGAAAATGATGACAGTTCAGTTACTGATATGAATTATACCGGTTCATTGTATGTTTATACGATGACCGGAGATGAGGCGTATTATTTTATTTTCAGTGAGGACGGTTTTCTGGAAAGTGTACAGACAGCGCAATGAATACGTTAACCTGAAAGCATACCGGCAGGAACCCGTAATGAGTGATACATCCCGTCCCGTTCTCACGCTGAACCGCAAACCGAAAGCGGAGCCGGAAAAAAGCAAAGACACCCCAATACAGCCGGTGTTTCGCAGAAAACAGCGGGTAGATGCTGTCCCGCGCCCGAAAAAAAACAAAGCGGCTCCGGCCGTAAAGCCCCCTGCTCCCGTCAAAAAAACAAAAGTCCCTGAACCGCCTGCGGTGAAGCCTGAAAAAGCCCCGGTCCCGCCGACACCGCCGAAAAAACGGATGAATATCATTGAGGCACTGGGGATTATTACCCGGTACTGGCCGGAACTGTTTCCGGACGGTCAGCTGCGGCCGATGAAAATCGGGCTGAAAGAAGATTTGCTCCTGGACCGGAAAGTCAGGGAACTGCCGGTTTCAGTGCGGACACTGACCCGCTGCCTGTCTTCGGTATCGTATGCCGGGGGCTATCGTCTGACGGTGATTACCGGTGCGGCTCGTTATGATAAAGACGGGCATTCCTGCGGAACAGTGACGCCGGAGGAAGAAGCGGATTCCGTTAAGCGACTGGAAAAGTTAAGAAAACGGCAGGCAAAAGGAAAAGCAGAATAACGTAAGTCAGGGATGAGTTGATTAAACAATGTACAAATCAGTGAAGCTACGGCGGAACGGCGGATACAGCCTGTTTTCCCCCAGGATTCCCTGATTTATCCACAGAATTTCTGGATAAAGCGCCCTTCCCTGCCCTTCTGACATATGTTCTCAGTTTTGCCGGACAGCCCGGTAAATCTGTTCTGAAATCAGTTTACCGGCTTCCGGCGTATAGTGGATACCGTCAGCAGTACGCAGAACAATCCCGTTGACTGAATATGTCCATACCCTGCCGGTAAGCGGACGCGGATCAAATACGGTGTAACCGGCCATTGCGGATGTTTCTGAAATAATCCGGCGGGTATTCACCAGTGCGTTTTCTGTCTGTGTGTTTTTCATGGCCGGAGGCAACACCCAGATAATACTGGCCGCCGGGTAACGTGTTTTTAAAACGGAAATAAACCGTCTGATTTTTTGGCTGTAACGGTGACCGGCAGAGGCAGTCATACCATCATTAGCACCCAGCGATACAATGATTAAATCAGGGGAACTGACCGGCATCCGTTGTACGAACGCCAGCCAGTCATAAAATGCTCCATTTATCAGCCCTGATCTGTCCAGGTAATAATATTCCAGAACGTCCTGCTCTTTCGCTCCTTTTGCTAGGCTTAGAGTAAGACTGTCTCCGATGAATAGAGATTTAGAGTAAGCGCTATTAAAAAGTCCAAACAGCAGAGATATTAATGCATTTATTAATATTTTCATGTGGTTAGGTGATGATATTGAAAGTTTTTCACATCATGGTTTATCTTCATTTTCAGCCAGCCATTGAACTACTAGTGAAATGACAACATCTGTCATATCAATGTTTTTTTTAAGGCAAGAAAATTTAAAGCGATGATGTAGCTCTTCAGGAATGTTCATTTGTAATTTTTTAGTTGGTAAAGCTGGTTTTTTTATGGCGTCAATTGCTGAAGAAAGTTGTCTGTTTTGACCACCTTTCATTAATAATTTATTTTTCATTTAAAATCTCCAAAATTTCGCGCACTATATTATCAATTTCCCCTTTTGCCTGACTATCTGATGTTTCAAATACTGTTCCGCCGTCAAGCATGGTTTTTATGTATGACTGCCTTTGAGTTGTACCAGTTTTGAGTGCTTTGAAACCAGTTTCTTGGATCGAATCCTTCAAAACCTGAACCATTGTTGCGGCATGAACTTTCTTCGTTACTAAAAACCTGGCTTTGACGGGTTGTAAATCGTTACGAGCTTCTATTACGGCCAGTATTGCAGTACTGGCGGCAAAATCTAAAGGAGAGGCTGTAACAGGAATTATTACTAAGTCACTGACCATGACAGCTGCTGATGATATCTCGGAAATAGCTGCCGCACCGTCTATGATTATGTAATCATAGGTTTTCAGACTTTTTTTAATCGAATAGACTTCTTTTTGAGAACTGGCGGATACTACGTCAAAGTTACATTTTTCAGGAACAAACCAATTTCCTATGCTTTGCTGTGGGTCTGTATCTACGACAACTATGTTATGCCCCATTTTACCCAGCGCGGTGGCTACATTAATGGTAGTTGTGGTTTTACCTACACCACCCTTTCCGTTAAGAAATGAAATTATTGTGCTCATAATATCCTCATATAAAATATCCTGTAATCCTGTAATCCTGTAATCCTGTAATCCTGTAATCCTGTAATCCTGTAATCCTGTAATCCTGTAATCCTGTAATTATAGGATTACAGGTTGTGTTATACAAGCGACAATTTTTAATTTTTGAAAATTTTATATCAGGGCAAGTTGATATCGTTTTGAGATTCACTACAATCCTGCAATCCTGCAATCCTGCAATCCTGCAATCCTGCAATCCTGCAATCCTGCAATCCTGCAATCCTGCAATCCTGCAATC
>NZ_JAVBIN010000019.1:0-38558 GCF_032989665.1 Morganella sp. BCCO 40_0007
GAAGGTCTGCGTTTCGCAATCCGTGAAGGCGGCCGTACCGTTGGCGCGGGTGTTGTAGCGAAAGTTCTGGGTTAATTACGGATGTAATAATCCTAAAAAGGGCATCAAATGATGCCCTTTTTCTGCGTTGTCTTATGAAGAACCTATCTCATCACTAGTTGATCATCAACTACTGGTGAGATAGGCTCTCACGCAACGAATGGTGAGTATCTCGAAGAATACGAAACTCATGCTGGATTATGACGCCAAGTCAGATACAATTGCATCTGTCCTTAATTTTGGTCTGATTTGTTTTGCAACCGCGAGGCAGTCCGGCTGACTTTTTTATTTCATGGTTACAGGTTGGTTTATGAGTGCGAATAGCGAAGCTCAACAAAACGGCCGTGGTGCTGACATTGCCAAATGGTTAGTGGTCGCAGTTCTGCTGATCGCTGCCATCGGCGGGAACTACTACTTCCGCGAATTTAATCTTGCGCTGCGTGCGCTGGCAGTCGTTGTCGTCATCGCATTAGCCGGTGGTATTGCACTGTGGACAACGAAAGGCAAAGCGACACTGACTTTTGCCCGCGAAGCACGGGTTGAAATGCGTAAAGTGATCTGGCCTACACGTCAGGAAACACTGCATACAACACTTATCGTTGCGGCTGTCACAGCAGTTATGTCGTTAGTGTTATGGGGCCTTGATGGTATCCTTGTCCGTCTTGTTTCCTATATAACATCCTTCTGAGGTTCTAAAGATGTCGGATTCTCCTAAAAAACGTTGGTATGTCATCCAGGCTTTCTCCGGATTTGAGAGCCGGGTTGCGCAGTCTCTGCGTGAACATATCAAAATCAACGGGATGGAAGATTCATTTGGCGAAGTCATGGTGCCAACGGAAGAAGTCGTCGAGATCCGCAGCGGTCAGCGCCGCAAAAGTGAGCGCAAATTCTTCCCGGGTTATGTCCTGGTTCAGATGGCGATGAACGATGCATCCTGGCATCTGGTACGTAATGTACCGCGTGTAATGGGGTTCATCGGCGGTACATCCGATCGTCCCGCACCGATCAGCGATAAAGAAGTTGATGCGATTATGAACCGCCTGCAGCAGGTGGGTGATAAGCCGCGTCCGAAAACGCTGTTCGAACCGGGCGAAATGGTCCGCGTTTCCGATGGTCCGTTTGCAGACTTTAACGGTGTGGTTGAAGAAGTCGATTACGAAAAGAGCCGCCTCAAGGTATCAGTCTCTATTTTTGGTCGTGCAACACCGGTCGAACTGGATTTCAGTCAGGTCGAAAAACCGTAACGGTTTCTTTTCCGGACTTGCAAAGGGCGGGAAATTTATCTACAATTTCGCGCCTTTTGTTTTTCAGGGGTTCGCGTTTTCACGCGGGCCTGTATTCATAGGGGAGCCGGGATAACCGGCGCTATTACCCACATTGAGGATTTTTTAAATGGCTAAGAAAGTACAAGCCTATATCAAGCTGCAGGTTTCAGCTGGTATGGCGAACCCTAGTCCACCGGTTGGTCCGGCACTGGGTCAGCAGGGTGTGAACATCATGGAATTCTGTAAAGCGTTTAACGCCAAAACAGACAGCATGGAAAAAGGTTTACCAATCCCGGTTGTTATTACCGTTTACGCTGACCGTTCTTTCACTTTCATCACTAAAACTCCGCCAGCGGCAGTTTTACTGAAGAAAGCTGCAGGTCTGAAATCTGGTTCCGGCAAACCGAACAAAGAGAAAGTAGGTAAAATTACTTCTGCTCAGGTTCGTGAGATTGCTGAGACTAAAGCAGCGGATATGACTGGTGCCGATGTAGAAGCTATGATGCGTTCTATCGAAGGTACTGCTCGTTCCATGGGCCTGGTAGTGGAGGGTTAATCGATGGCTAAACTGACCAAGCGCATGCGCAATATCCGTGAAAAAGTTGATGCTACCAAACAGTACGACATCAATGAAGCCGTAGCCCTGCTGAAAGAATTAGCAACTGCTAAATTCGTTGAAAGCGTTGACGTTGCTGTCAACCTGGGTATCGATGCTCGTAAATCTGACCAAAACGTCCGCGGTGCAACTGTACTGCCGAACGGTACCGGTCGTTCTGTCCGCGTAGCTGTGTTCGCACAGGGCGCTAACGCTGAAGCTGCTAAAGCTGCAGGCGCAGAACTGGTTGGTATGGAAGACCTGGCTGACAAAATCAAAGCCGGCGAAATGGACTTCGACGTTGTTATCGCATCTCCGGATGCAATGCGCGTTGTTGGCCAATTAGGTCAGATCTTAGGGCCGCGCGGCCTGATGCCAAACCCGAAAGTTGGTACTGTAACTCCTAACGTTGCTGAAGCTGTGAACAACGCTAAAGCAGGTCAGGTTCGTTACCGTAACGACAAAAACGGGATCATCCACACTACCATCGGTAAAGTAGATTTCGATACTGATAAACTGAAAGAAAACCTGGAAGCTCTGCTGGTTGCGCTGAAAAAAGCAAAACCATCTTCAGCGAAAGGCGTGTACATCAAGAAAATCAGCCTGTCTACCACCATGGGTGCGGGTGTTGCAATCGACCAGTCTGGTCTGACTGCTGCTGCTTAATATCTGCTGATAATAAGCACTTTACATTGGGGGCAGGTTTCTGTAGAATCTGACGCCCAATGTTTGCTGTATTTGATTTGTGAAATTATCACGGAATCAGGAACAGCTCAGAATTTCGGTTGGAGCCCGGCCTTTTCCGGGCCCCGTCCAAGACCGCAGGTGTAAGTGATTACTTAATTTTCCTGCGTAGACGGTGACAGAGCCACAAGAATTTTATTCGAGTATTCTGCTCACCGTGTTTTAGCGCTCTCCACCTTCCGGTGCTGAGTGAAGTGAGTTCCGGGGTTGTATACCCGGCTAAACCAGGAGCAAGAAGCTAATGGCATTAAATCTTCAAGACAAACAAGCGATTGTTGCTGAAGTCAGCGAAGTTGCCAAAGGCGCGCTGTCTGCAGTTGTCGCGGATTCCCGTGGTGTAACTGTAGATAAAATGACCGGTCTGCGTAAAGCATGTCGCGAAGCTGGCGTTACCGTACGTGTAGTACGTAACACCCTGCTGCGTCGTGCTGTTGAAGGTACCTCTTCTGAGTGCCTGAAAGACGTATTTGTCGGTCCTACCTTGATTGCATTTTCTCATGAACATCCGGGCGCTGCTGCTCGTCTGTTCAAAGAATTCGCGAAAGCGAACCCTGCATTCGAGATTAAAGCCGCAGCCTTTGAAGGTGAGTTAATTGCAGCGAAAGATATCGATCGTTTAGCAACACTCCCGACTTACGAAGAAGCAATCGCGCGCCTGATGGCAACCATGAAAGAAGCCTCTGCAGGCAAACTGGTTCGCACTCTGGCAGCGTTACGCGATCAGAAAGAAGCAGCTTAATTGCCCTTTCTTTTCTTCGTTGCTTTTTAACGTATAAACTTATTCTGAATTTTAGGAACATATCGTATGTCTATCACTAAAGAACAAATCCTGGACGCAGTTGCTGAAATGTCTGTAATGGACGTTGTTGAACTGATCACCATGATGGAAGAAAAATTCGGCGTTTCTGCTGCTGCTGCTGTAGCAGTTGCTGCGGGTCCTGCTGAAGCTGCTGAAGAGAAAACTGAGTTCGACGTTATTCTGAAAGCTGCCGGCGCTAACAAAGTTGCAGTAATCAAAGCTGTTCGCGGCGCAACTGGTCTGGGCCTGAAAGAAGCTAAAGATTTAGTTGAAAGCGCACCTGCTGCACTGAAAGAAGGTGTGAGCAAAGATGAAGCTGAAACTCTGAAAAAATCTCTGGAAGAAGCTGGCGCAGAAGTTGAAGTTAAATAAGCCACTTTTTGCAGTAGCAGCCTGAAAATGGCTGATGGCTGGTGACTTATTGGTCACCAGCCTTTTTGCGCTAATGCGCATGCGTGTGTTTTCGGGGTAACAGTTGTGTTATCTGACACCCGCAAACTCTCCGAATACTTTTTGCTATTGACGACTTAATATACTGTGTTTATGACTGCGATTCGCTCGGGTAGCTCGGTAGTCAGCAGCGCAATGAAATGATTTAAGAGTAATAGCAATGGGTATTAACAGAAAATGTTCAATTTTCTGTCCAAATTAGATAGTTGTAGCGACTGTCCGTTAATACGGGCAGGCCGGGTCACTGATCAAGCGAGCTGAGGAACCCTATGGTTTACTCCTATACCGAGAAGAAACGTATTCGTAAGGATTTTGGTAAACGTCCGCAAGTGCTGGATGTACCTTATCTCCTTTCTATCCAGCTGGATTCATTCCAGAAATTCATTGAACTCGATCCGGACGGTCAGAACGGCCTGGAAGCCGCGTTCCGTTCCGTTTTCCCGATTCAGAGCTACAGTGGTAATGCTGAACTGCAATATGTCAGCTTCCGTCTGGGTGAGCCGGTATTTGACGTTAAAGAATGTCAGATCCGCGGCGTTACCTTTTCCGCACCGCTGCGCGTAAAACTGCGTCTGGTTGTTTACGAGCGTGAAGCACCGGAAGGCACAGTTAAAGATATTAAAGAACAGGAAGTTTACATGGGCGAGATTCCGCTCATGACCGAAAACGGAACGTTCGTTATCAACGGTACTGAGCGTGTTATCGTTTCTCAGTTACACCGCAGCCCGGGCGTGTTCTTTGACAGTGACAAAGGTAAAACACACTCTTCCGGTAAAGTGCTGTATAACGCACGTATCATTCCTTACCGTGGTTCATGGCTGGACTTCGAATTCGATCCGAAAGACAACTTATTTGTCCGTATTGACCGCCGCCGTAAATTACCGGCATCGATCATTCTGCGTGCGATGAATTTCAGCACCGAAGACATTCTGAATCTGTTCTTCGAGAAGACCACCTTTGAAATCCGCAATAATAAACTGACCATGACCCTCATTCCTGAGCGTCTGCGTGGTGAAACCGCGTCCTTCGATATCGAAGCGAACGGTAAAGTTTATATTGAGAAAGGCCGTCGTATCACTGCCCGTCATATCCGTCAGCTGGAAAAAGACGAAGTCAGCCAGATTGAAGTTCCTGTTGAATATATCGCAGGCAAAGTGGTTGCACGTGATTACATCGATGAAGCGACCGGCGAATTAATTTGTGCAGCGAACATGGAAATGTCACTGGATCTGCTGGCGCGTCTGAGCCAGTCCGGTCACAAAACCATTGAAACGCTGTTCACCAACGACCTGGATCACGGCGCCTACATGTCAGAAACCCTGCGTGTGGACCCGACCAACGATCGTTTAAGCGCACTGGTAGAAATCTACCGTATGATGCGTCCTGGTGAGCCGCCAACCCGCGAAGCTGCTGAAAATCTGTTCGAGAACCTGTTCTTCTCTGAAGATCGTTATGATCTGTCTGCGGTCGGCCGCATGAAGTTCAACCGTTCACTGGGTCGTGATGACTCTGACGGTACCGGTATCCTGAGCCAGCAGGACATTACTGATGTCATGAAGAAACTCATCGACATCCGTAACGGCCGCGGCGAAGTGGATGATATCGACCACTTAGGTAACCGTCGTATCCGTTCTGTCGGTGAAATGGCAGAGAACCAGTTCCGTGTCGGTCTGGTCCGTGTTGAGCGTGCGGTGAAAGAGCGTCTGTCCCTGGGTGATCTGGATAACCTGATGCCTCAGGATATGATCAACGCCAAGCCGATTTCTGCTGCCGTTAAAGAGTTCTTTGGTTCCAGCCAGCTGTCCCAGTTTATGGACCAGAACAACCCGCTGTCAGAAATCACGCACAAACGCCGTATCTCAGCATTAGGCCCGGGTGGTCTGACCCGTGAGCGTGCCGGCTTCGAAGTACGAGACGTTCACCCGACTCACTACGGCCGCGTATGTCCTATCGAGACCCCTGAAGGTCCGAACATCGGTCTGATCAACTCCTTATCTGTTTATGCACAGACTAACGAATATGGTTTCCTGGAAACCCCGTACCGTTTAGTGCGTGACGATGTTGTTACCGATGAAATTCATTACCTGTCTGCAATCGAAGAAGGCAACTTCATCATTGCACAGGCAAACACCGTATTAGATGACGATGGCCACTTCGTTGATGAACTGATCACCTGCCGTAATAAAGGTGAATCCAGCTTATTCAGCCGTGATCAGGTTCAGTACATGGACGTATCCACCCAGCAGGTGGTTTCTGTCGGTGCATCCCTGATCCCGTTCCTGGAACACGATGACGCCAACCGTGCATTGATGGGTGCGAACATGCAACGTCAGGCCGTTCCGACTCTGCGCGCTGATAAGCCGCTGGTTGGTACCGGTATGGAACGTGCGGTAGCGGTTGACTCCGGTGTTACAGCCGTAGCCAAACGCGGCGGTATGGTTCAGTACGTTGACGCATCACGTATCGTTATCAAGGTTAATGAAGATGAAATGTATGCCGGCGAAGCGGGCATCGACATCTACAGCCTGACCAAATATACCCGTTCTAACCAGAACACCTGTATCAACCAGACTCCTTGCGTATCGCTGGGCGAGCCGGTTGAACGCGGTGATGTGCTGGCTGATGGTCCGTCAACTGACCTCGGCGAACTGGCACTGGGTCAGAACATGCGCGTGGCATTCATGCCATGGAACGGTTACAACTTCGAAGACTCCATCCTCGTATCCGAGCGTGTTGTTCAGGAAGACCGTTTCACCACCATCCACATCCAGGAACTGGCTTGTGTGTCCCGTGACACCAAACTGGGGCCTGAAGAGATCACCGCCGATATCCCTAACGTGGGTGAAGCAGCGCTCTCCAAACTGGATGAATCCGGTATCGTGTATATCGGTGCGGAAGTGAAAGGCGGCGACATTCTGGTCGGTAAAGTGACACCTAAAGGTGAAACACAATTAACCCCGGAAGAGAAACTGCTGCGTGCTATCTTCGGTGAAAAAGCGTCAGATGTGAAAGATTCATCTCTGCGCGTACCGAACGGTGTTTCCGGTACTGTTATCGACGTCCAGGTCTTTACCCGCGATGGCGTGGAAAAAGACAAGCGTGCTCTCGAAATCGAAGAGATGCAGCTGCGTGACGCGAAGAAAGACCTGACCGAAGAGCTCCAGATTCTGGAAGCCGGTCTGTTCAGCCGTATCCGTTCCGTTCTGATCAACGGCGGCATGGAAGCTGACAAACTGGACAAACTGCCGCGCGAGCGCTGGTTAGAACTGGCTCTGACTGATGAAGAAAAACAGAATCAGTTAGAACAGCTGGCAGAGCAGTATGACGAACTGAAATCTGAGTTCGCCAAGAAACTGGAAGCGAAACGCCGTAAAATCACTCAGGGCGATGATCTGGCACCGGGCGTGCTGAAAATCGTTAAAGTGTATCTGGCTGTTAAACGTCAGATCCAGCCTGGTGATAAAATGGCGGGTCGTCACGGTAACAAAGGGGTTATCTCTAAAATTAACCCTATCGAAGATATGCCATACGATGAAAAAGGTAACCCTGTTGACATCGTACTGAACCCGCTGGGCGTACCATCGCGTATGAACATCGGTCAGATTCTGGAAACCCACCTGGGTATGGCTGCGAAAGGCATCGGTGACAAAATTAACCAGATGATCAAAGAGCAGCAGGAAGTCGCGAAATTACGTGAATTCATCCAGAAAGCCTATGACCTGGGTAACGACCCGCGTCAGAAAGTGGATCTGAACACCTTCAGTGATGAAGAAGTTCTGCGCCTGGCGGACAACCTGAAAAAAGGTATGCCGACAGCGACACCAGTATTCGATGGTGCGAAAGAGCAGGAAATCAAAGCATTACTGACTCTGGGTGGCTTACCGACTTCCGGTCAGATCACACTGTTTGATGGCCGTACCGGCGAGCAGTTCGAGCGTCAGGTTACCGTCGGCTATATGTACATGCTGAAACTGAACCACTTAGTTGATGACAAGATGCATGCACGTTCTACCGGTTCTTACAGCCTGGTTACCCAGCAGCCGCTGGGTGGTAAGGCGCAGTTCGGTGGTCAGCGTTTCGGGGAGATGGAAGTGTGGGCACTGGAAGCATACGGTGCAGCTTACACCCTCCAGGAGATGCTGACTGTGAAATCGGATGACGTTAACGGTCGTACGAAGATGTACAAAAACATCGTCGACGGCAGTCATCAGATGGAGCCGGGAATGCCGGAATCTTTCAACGTATTGCTGAAAGAAATCCGTTCCCTCGGTATCAATATCGAGCTGGAAGACGAGTAATTACCGTTGTGGCTGCCCGTGGTACACGGGCAGCACCAGTAAATCTGGTTTAAGGGACAGACAAATTACCGTTTGTCTCACAGGTCTAACTCCGACAGGAGCCATTTCGTGAAAGACTTATTAAAGTTTCTGAAAGCGCAAACCAAGACCGAAGAGTTTGATGCGATCAAAATTGGTCTGGCCTCACCTGACATGATTCGTTCATGGTCATTTGGTGAAGTGAAAAAGCCGGAAACCATTAACTACCGTACGTTCAAACCTGAGCGTGACGGGCTTTTCTGTGCGCGTATCTTCGGGCCGGTAAAAGATTACGAATGTTTGTGCGGTAAGTACAAACGTCTGAAACACCGTGGTGTGATTTGTGAGAAGTGTGGTGTTGAAGTGACTCAGACTAAAGTGCGCCGTGAGCGCATGGGTCACATCGAACTGGCATCACCGACCGCACACATCTGGTTCCTGAAATCACTGCCGTCCCGTATCGGCCTGCTGCTGGATATGCCGCTGCGTGATATCGAACGTGTTCTGTACTTTGAATCTTATGTTGTTGTTGAAGGCGGGATGACCAGCCTGGAACGCAGCCAGATCCTGACAGAAGAACAGTATCTCGACGCTCTGGAAGAGTTCGGTGATGAGTTCGACGCGAAAATGGGTGCGGAAGCCATCCAGGCATTGCTGAAAGCAATGGATCTGGAACAGGAAGTCGAAAACCTGCGCGAAGAACTGAATGAAACCAATTCAGAAACCAAACGTAAGAAACTGACCAAGCGTATCAAGCTGCTGGAAGCCTTCATTCAGTCAGGTAACAAACCTGAGTGGATGATCCTGACAGTGCTGCCGGTGTTACCACCGGATCTGCGTCCGTTAGTTCCGCTCGATGGTGGTCGTTTTGCGACATCAGATCTGAACGATCTGTACCGTCGTGTGATCAACCGTAACAACCGTCTGAAACGCCTGCTGGATCTGGCTGCACCTGACATCATCGTACGTAACGAAAAACGTATGCTGCAGGAAGCCGTGGATGCGCTGCTGGATAACGGCCGTCGTGGTCGTGCAATTACCGGCTCTAACAAGCGTCCGCTGAAATCTCTGGCAGACATGATCAAAGGTAAACAGGGTCGTTTCCGTCAGAACCTGCTCGGTAAGCGTGTTGACTATTCCGGTCGTTCTGTAATCACCGTAGGTCCTTACCTGCGTCTGCATCAGTGCGGTCTGCCTAAGAAAATGGCACTGGAACTGTTCAAACCGTTCATCTACGGTAAGCTGGAACTGCGTGGTCTTGCTACCACCATCAAAGCTGCCAAGAAAATGGTTGAGCGCGAAGAAGCGGTTGTATGGGATATCCTGGATGAAGTTATCCGTGAGCACCCGGTTCTCCTGAACCGTGCACCGACACTTCACCGTCTGGGTATTCAGGCGTTTGAACCAATCCTTATCGAAGGTAAAGCTATCCAGCTGCACCCGCTCGTTTGTGCGGCATATAACGCCGACTTCGATGGTGACCAGATGGCGGTTCACGTCCCTCTGACCCTGGAAGCGCAGCTCGAAGCCCGTGCCCTGATGATGTCCACCAACAACATCCTGTCACCGGCAAGCGGCGATCCGATTATCGTACCTTCTCAGGACGTTGTTCTGGGTCTGTACTACATGACCCGTGACTGTGTTAACGCCAAAGGCGAAGGCATGGTACTGAACGGTTCAACAGAAGCTGAGCGTGTATACCGCGCCGGTCATGCGTCTCTGCATGCCCGTGTGAAAGTCCGTATCACTGAAGAAGTGAAAGACGGCGAAGGTAATGTCACCAAGCGTACCAGCATGATTGATACCACTGTCGGCCGTGCCATCTTATGGCGTATCGTTCCGCGTGGTCTGCCTTACTCACTGGTTAACCAGCCGCTGGGTAAAAAAGCAATCTCCAAAATGCTGAACACCTGTTACCGTATTCTGGGTCTGAAGCCGACCGTTATCTTTGCTGACCAGATCATGTACACCGGTTTTGCCTACGCTGCCCGTTCAGGTGCATCCGTTGGTATCGATGACATGGTTATTCCGGAGAAAAAAGCAGGGATCATCGCGGAAGCAGAAGCGGAAGTGGCCGAAATCCAGGAGCAGTTCCAGTCTGGTCTGGTTACCGCCGGCGAACGTTATAACAAAGTTATCGATATCTGGGCCGCGGCCAACGAACGTGTTGCCAAGGCGATGATGGAAAACCTGTCTGTTGAAACCGTGGTTAACCGCGACGGCGAAGAAGAACAGCAGGTTTCTTTCAACAGTATCTTTATGATGGCCGACTCCGGTGCGCGTGGTTCTGCCGCACAGATTCGTCAGCTGGCCGGTATGCGTGGTCTGATGGCGAAACCGGATGGTTCCATCATCGAAACGCCAATCACCGCGAACTTCCGTGAAGGTCTTGACGTACTCCAGTACTTCATCTCAACCCACGGTGCGCGTAAAGGTCTGGCGGATACCGCACTGAAAACAGCAAACTCCGGTTACCTGACCCGTCGTCTGGTTGACGTGGCACAAGACCTCGTCATCACTGAAGATGACTGTGGTACGCACGAAGGTATCGTCATGACCCCGGTTATCGAGGGTGGTGATGTTAAAGAACCTCTGCGCGACCGCGTATTAGGCCGTGTGGCTGCTGAAGACATTCTGAAGCCGGGTACTGCGGATATTCTTATCCCGCGTAACACCCTGCTGCACGAAAAACAGTGTGACCTGTTAGAAGAAAACTCAGTCGACAGCGTGAAAGTCCGCTCTGTGGTTAGTTGTGAAACTGACTTCGGTGTGTGTGCGAAATGCTACGGTCGTGACCTGGCGCGCGGTCATATCATCAACTCAGGCGAAGCCGTTGGTGTTATTGCTGCACAGTCAATCGGTGAGCCGGGTACACAGCTGACGATGCGTACGTTCCACATCGGTGGTGCGGCATCCCGTGCTGCTGCGGAATCCAGCATTCAGGTTCGTAACAAAGGTACAGTGAAACTGTTCAACGCGAAGCTTATCGGTAACACTGCCGGTAAACTGGTGGTGACTTCACGTAACACTGAACTGCGTCTGATCGATGAATTCGGCCGTACCAAAGAAAGCTATAAAGTCCCTTACGGTGCCCAGCTTTCCAAAGGTGATGGCGAAGCCGTTAACGGTGGCGAAACGGTCGCTAACTGGGATCCGCATACCATGCCGGTTGTCAGTGAAGTATCCGGTGTTATCCGCTTTACCGACATGCACGATGGCCAGACCATTACCCGTCAGACTGATGAATTAACCGGTCTGTCCTCACTGGTTGTTCTGGATTCTGCAGAACGTACCGCCAGTGCGAAAGAAATGCGTCCGGCACTGAAAATTATCGATGCACAGGGTAACGACGTCCTGATCCCGAACACTGATATGCCTGCTGCTTACTTCCTGCCGGGTAAAGCGATTGTTCAGCTGGATGATGGTGTTACCATCAATGCCGGTGACACGCTGGCACGTATCCCGCAGGAATCTGTCGGTACCAAGGATATTACCGGTGGTCTGCCGCGCGTTGCTGACCTGTTCGAAGCGCGTCGTCCGAAAGAGCCTGCTATCCTGGCTGAAATCAGCGGTATCATCTCGTTCGGTAAAGAGACCAAAGGTAAGCGTCGTCTGGTGATCACACCAATCGACGGCAGCGATCCATACGAAGAGATGATTCCGAAATGGCGTCAGCTCAACGTGTTTGAAGGTGAAATGGTTGAACGTGGTGACGTCGTATCCGATGGTCCGGAATCACCGCACGATATCCTGCGTCTGCGTGGCGTGAATGCGGTTGCCCGTTATATCGCGAACGAAGTCCAGGAAGTTTACCGCTTACAGGGCGTTAAGATTAACGATAAACACATCGAAGTTATCGTTCGTCAGATGCTGCGTAAAGTCACCATCACCTCTGCGGGAAGCTCTGAGTTCCTCGAAGGTGAGCAGGTTGAATATGCACGCGTGAAAGTGGCAAACCGTCAGCTGGAGCAGGAAGGTAAAATCCCTGCAACCTTCGAACGTGATCTGCTGGGTATCACCAAAGCGTCTCTGGCAACAGAGTCCTTTATCTCTGCGGCATCGTTCCAGGAGACCACCCGCGTTCTGACCGAAGCGGCCGTTGCGGGTAAACGCGACGAACTGCGCGGTCTGAAAGAGAACGTCATCGTGGGTCGCCTGATCCCGGCCGGTACCGGTTTCGCGTACCACCAGGATCGTATCCGCCGCCGCCATCTGGCAGAAACTGCCGATGCAGCACCACAGCAGGTCAGCGCTGATGAAGCAACAGCTAACTTAGCTGAGCTTCTGAACGCCGGCTTCGGTGGCAGCAAAGAGTAAGTGATACAGCGATGTAACTGACTGAACAGCCCTCCTTTTTAAGGAGGGCTTTTTTGTGCAGTACCGTAAGTAAATGGGCATATTATGCGCAACGCATTGTTTATTATTATGGTTTTATTCTCCGTCACCGGTATCAGCCGGGCCGCGGAAATCCCGTCAGATTCACAGGAATGGTTACTGAAAGATGAACCGCCGGTACTGATCCAGGTAAAAGAGCCACAGGTCATTTTTGCACCGGTTGCCGGTACGATGCAGGGCGTTGCCGAACTGAATCCGTCACACGGTTTTTATATTTACCCGATGAAAGGGGAATTCCGCGAGTTACAATTTGGTAATGACCGCGGTTTTATCGGCAGTGAGTATCTGTCAGATAAAAAACCTAAAGTCGTGCCGCCGCTGGATACGCTGAATGAGCTGAATAATCCGATCTATGACTATCTGATCACTATCAGTAACACCCCTGTTTTCGGCACACCGGATGATTCGGTATCCCCGGTTGCCACCCTGTTTGGTGATCTGCGTTATCCGGTACTGGCTAAAATGGTCAGAGAAAACCGGGAAGGTGAAAAAGTTGTCTGGCTGACGATCCGTCTGGCGGACAGGCTGGCCTATATCCGTTTACCGGATGTGGAACTGGATAAAGGTATCCCGATCCTGACGTATCACCATATCCTGAAAGACAGTGAAAACAGAAACTTCCGCCATACTTCAACCACAACATCAGTGGAAGCGTTTAAGGCGCAGATGGACTATCTGAAGCAGGCCGGTTACCGGACAATTTCTCTTGATGATGTGGCCGGTTATCTGGCGAAAGAAAATAACCTGCCGGGGAAAGTGGTCGCGCTGACGTTCGATGATGGTCTGAAATCGGTGTACCGCTATGCTTATCCGATCCTGAAACAGAATGACCAGAAGGCCACACTGTTTGTGATTTCCTCGCGGGTGAAATCGAAGCCACAGAAATGGGCACCGGACGGATTGCAGTTTATGTGCTGGCCGGAACTGATGCAGTCACGGGATGTATTTGATATTCAGTCACATACTCATTTCTTACATCGTCTCGATAACCGCAAAAACCCGATTATTTTCAGCCGCAAAGAACATACGCTCCTGCTGGATTACCAGCGTTCACAGCGCGTGCTGGCGAAACTGAATCCGCAGCAGCACTATCTGGCATATCCTTTCGGGGCATATAATCAGGATGCTATGGATGCCGCACAGCAGGCCGGTATGACGATGGCCGTTACGACTATTCAGGGAAAAGTCCGCCTCGGTGATAATCCGTATGCCCTGAAACGTCTCTATGCACTGCGAACCGACCCGGTTGAGAAATTTGCCACCATGATTGGCAACAGTGGTCCGGAAGTGGTGAATAAGGATATTGTTGTCGACAGATAATATTGTTTTTATATAATAACTCACGGCCTGATAATCACGATTATCAGGCCGTTTTTTTACGGAATATATTATGAAATCAAAAATTGCAGTTCATAAGGCGCAGATTCATAGCTGACCAGGTTATCTTCAAATTCATTGGCAATGACCATCCGCGGTTTTTCTTTTCCGTGGAAATAACGTTTAACCATTTCTGCATCGATATTTTCACTGAGATAATGACAGATACAGCAAAGGTAAAATCCTGCCGGTAAACACACCAGGTTAGGCGAATCAAAATCCGGTTTTTCTTTTAAGTAAATCAGGTATTTCGACGGGTAGAAGGTTTGTTCAATAATGTTTTGATAATCCAGCACATAGGCGTACTGCCGCAGATAATCCAGTGACTGATTTTCCGGTCTGGCTTTCATTTCAGCCAGCCGCAGTTCCATTTTTGAAATCGGGCGATCTGCCGGATAACAGGGAACAAACAGACACCAGCGTTCCGGTAATTCAGTAGTATAAAAAGCCCCGTTACGTGGTTTATTATCGGTGAAGGTAAAGTAATCCAGATACCAGTCCAGTGTTTCAATGGTTTTTTTTAATTCTGCCATCTGCTGTAATTTACGGGATTTTTCCTGAATTAAGTATTCGGTTAATTTATTTTTATCACCGCTTTCCATAATAGTTTTAATATCATTCAGGTTCATATTCATTTTCTGAAGATATTTAATTCTGTCGATATAATGAAATTGTTCAAATGTATAATAACGGTATCCGTTTTCATTATCCGTATAACCGGGTTTGAGAATGGATTTCTTATCATAAAAACGCAGTGTCTGCGTTGAGACACCTAATAACGCAGCGGTTTCCCCGATAGTAAAATATTTCTTCATGATTGCTGCCTGTAAAATAATTACTTTTATTTAAATTATCAGATTTAAAATTAACATACTATTTCCCGGGGAAATAATTTTGTGATTATCTTCTCATAACCTGAATTACGGATTTAACCTTATTCCAGCTATAAGGTTTAGGGTGTGCGCATTGTTATTTATTGTTAAAAAAAGCAGGATAAAAAATGAAAGAACGCACACAGCTATTGTATTCAGGGGAAATGAATTTACCGGGTCATATTCACCCGGATGCACCCGCTATTTTTCCGGCCACCGCCTATGCCATGCAGGATACACAGCACTATTTTGCTGTCAGCAGCGGCAATGGTGAGTATCAGTATAACCGTACCGCAAACCCTAACCGTGACAGCTTATCGGCGGCAATTTCACTGATGGAAGACGGTGAGGTATCTGCTGTTATGGCGTCCGGGATGGCGGCCATTTCGGCGGCATTACTGAGCCTGCTCAGACAGGGCGATCACATTGTCGTCAATGAGGCTATCTACGGTGAAACCATTGAGCTGATTGATTTAATTCTGATTCCGTTTGGTGTGACAGTCACTTATGCCGATTTCCTGTCACCGGAATCGGTGCAGGCGGCTGTCCGGCCGGAAACGGTGATGCTGTATACCGAAATTATCAGTAACCCGCTGATTAAAGTTGTCGATATCGATGCTATTGCCTGTATCAGTAAAGCGAATGATTGCCTGCTGGTGGTGGACAATACTTTTTCAACGCCGTTTGTTATCAAACCATTGCAGCACGGCGCGGATATCGTGATCCACAGCCTGACCAAATTTTTCGGCGGGCACAGTGATTTAACAGCCGGTTCGGTGACCTGCTCTCAGGCACTGATGCAGAAAATTGAGCTGAAAGCCCGCCTGCTGGGGGGATGCAGTGATCCTTATACTGCCTGGCTCTGTCTGCGCAGTATCCGGACAATGGAAATGCGGGTATCACGCCAGATGGAAAATGCACAGCGTATTGCGGAGGCGCTCAGCAGCGACCCGCGCGTGGCACAAGTGAATTATCCGGGACTGGCTTCACATCCGCAGCATGATTTGGCGAAATCCCTGTTTTTGCAGGGCTGCGGTCCGATGCTCAGTTTCCGTGTCGCTGATGACCAGACAAAGGTCGATGAATTTATCCGCCGCTTAAATCTTATTACCTATCTGGGCACGCTGGGCGGGTTCCGTACCTCTCTGGCGCATCCGGCGACCGCATTCCGTACTGAATTTACACCGCAGCAGCTGATTGATTTTGGTATGCACGAAGGGCTTATCCGTATTTCTGCCGGATGCGAAGCTGCCGAAGATTTAATTGCTGATATTACTCAGGCACTTGATGTGTTTAATTAAACCGGATACTCATTATGGACACGATTCTTAATATTATTAATCAGTTTTCAGATTTTATCTGGACTTATCCGATGCCGGTTTTATTAGTCAGTCTCGGTATCTGGCTGACTATTAAATTCCGTTTTAAATACCAGCTTAATTTTCGTTTTAATATTAAAAATACCTACGGCGGATTATTTAAGAAAAAAAATGCCGGTGAACAAATTCAGGGTACGGGATCGGTGTCCAGTTTTGCCGCCGCCTGTACCGCGCTGGCGAATACCGTGGGTATCGGCAGTATCGGCGGGGTGGCAACCGCGATTACGATGGGTGGGCCGGGCGCGATATTCTGGCTTTGGTTCTCCGCTTTTTTCGGAATCGCAACGAAAGCCTGTGAAATTATTCTCGGCCAGCGTTACCGCGTCAAATACGAAAAATCGATGGATGAATATGTCTGTGACCGTTCATTTGTGATGGAACATGCACTGGGCTGGAAAAAAGGTGCGGTTGCATTGTCGGTGTGCTGTTTTATGCTCGGGCCGTGGACATGTCTGGTGCAAAGTGAATCCGCAACGTCATCTATCGAAGAAGCGTTTAATGTCGACAGTTATCTGACATTGCTGGTGATGGTTATTTTTATTGCCAGTGTCATCATCGGCGGATTAAAAGGTATTTCCTCCAAAATGGAAAGTGTGGTGCCGAAACTGGCGATCACCTATCTGACCGTCGCGGTGATTCTGCTGGTGATGAATTATGATCAGATCCTGTCTGCATTTGCCCTGATCTTTAAATCGGCCTTTTCACCGGCTGCCGGTGTCGGCGGATTTGCCGGGGCAACCGTGATGGAAGCCATCCGTTTCGGGATCGCGCGGGGTATTTATTCTAATGATGCCGGAACCGGCTACGGTATTGTGGCACATGCGGCAGCAACAACGGATCACCCGATCCGCCAGTCCAGCTGGGGTTTTGGCGAGGTTTTCCTGACCATTATTATCTGTACCGTGACGGCGCTGGCTATTCTGACCACCAATGTCTGGGTGGATTACGCCGGTATTACTTCATCACGCCTGACCACGCTGGCATTTAAAGTGACATACGGTGATGCAGGCAGCTGGTTTATGGCGATATTTATTACCCTGCTGGCCTGTACGACGACCATCGGTATGTATTTTACCTGTGAGAAAGCGGTTAACTTTTTCTTCGGGGATACCAAAGCCAATAAAATCGCGAAAAACCTGTACCGGGTTTATTATCTGGCGCCGATTGTGTTATTTACCAACCTTCAGGCTGATATTTTATGGGCGCTGACGGATATTCTGAGTGCGGTTTATGTGCTGATCACCATGACATTAATACTGAGCAGACGAAAAGAGATTTTCCGGTTGTTTAATGATTTCTGGGATCGCTATATTCCGGCGAAAAATGCCGGACAGGATGTGCCGCCGGTAACTTACTGTAAGCGGATAGACTAAAAAATAAGGCCGGTATTCACCGGCCTTTTTACATCATCGTCCCAGATATTTATCCCAGTCCTTCCAGACCGGCTGAAGACCGGCGGCCAGCAGGGCATCGGCGACCTGTTGCGGAGAGCGGTTATCATGCGGACTGAACTGCTCCAGTTCCGGATCATCATCTTCGGCATAGCCGCCGGGCTGGGTCCGGGAACCGGCGCTGACCTGGTTTATCGCCACTGGCACCATATGATCACGGAAATACGGTGATTCGCGGGTGGAGAGAGAGAGCTCAATATCCGGTGCAAACAGGCGGAAAGCACAGATAAGCTGTACCAGCTCCGTTTCATTCATCAGGGATTCCGGCTCAATACCACCTGCGCACGGGCGCAGACGCGGGAAAGAGATGGAATAACGGGTTTTCCAGTAGCGCTGACGCAGATAATGCAGATGCTCCGCGACCATATAGCAATCTGTCCGCCACTGTCCGGACAGACCGATCAGCGCGCCCAGGCCGATCTTGCTGATCCCGGCCTGACCGAGACGATCCGGTGTCTGTAACCGCCAGTGAAAATCCTGTTTTTTTCCTTTCAGATGGTGCCGCTGATAGGTGCTTTCATGGTAGGTTTCCTGGTATACCATCACCCCGTCCAGCCCCAGTGTGCGCAGTTCGGCGTACTCCTCTGTTGCCATCGGCTGTACTTCCATCATCATGGTGCTGAAATAATCGCGGATCAGCGGGAATGTTTCACGGAAGTAGTCCATTCCCACTTTGCGCTGATGTTCGCCGGTGACCAGCAGCAGGCTGTCAAACCCGAGGGCTTTTATCGCTTTACATTCTGTATGAATTTCTTCCGGTGTCAGGGTCTTGCGTTTAATGTGGTTACTCATGGAGAAACCGCAGTAAGTACAGTCATTGGCACACAGATTAGAGAGATAAAGCGGGACATACATTCCGACGACATGACCGAAACGCTGACGGGTCAGCGTCTGTGCTTTCTGTGCCATCACTTCGAGATACGGGCGGGCGGCAGGGGAGATCAGCGCCATAAAATCCGCCGTGGTCAGCGTGTCCGCACTCAGTGCCCGTTCGACATCGCGGGCAGTTTTACTGTTGAGTTGCAGGGTGAGATCATCCCAGTCCAGCAGCCGCCAGTGATCGCTGAAGGTTGTTTTACGCATCACAACGCCTCCAGAAATGAGGTCAGCGGGCTGGAGGCCGAAGCCTGCTGCTGCTTCGGTGCAAGCCCCGCTTCCCGTGCCAGTAGTCCGGCCTCAACGGCCTGGCGGAACGCTTTCGCCATGATGACCGGCGAGCGGGCAACCGCCATGGCGGTGTTGACCAGCACGGCATCCGCGCCCAGTTCGATGGCTTCCAGGGCATGTCCGGGCGCACCAATCCCGGCATCAATCACTACCGGAACTGTTGCCTGCTCAATAATAATGCGCAGCATATCGCGGGTCTGTAATCCCTGATTGGAGCCGATAGGTGCCCCCAGCGGCATAACGGCTGCGCATCCGGCTTCCTGCAACCGGCGGCATAACACCGGGTCCGCACTGCAATAGGGCAGGACAACAAATCCCTCTTTTACCAGTATTTCTGCCGCGGCCAGGGTTTCAACCGGGTCCGGCAGCAGGTAACGGGTATCGGGGTGGATCTCCAGTTTGATCCAGTTGGTGCCGAGTGCTTCCCGCGCCAGTTGCGCGGCAAAAACCGCTTCCCGGGCATTGTTTGCGCCGGAGGTATTCGGCAGCAGTTTAATACCGAGTTCACGGAGCGGGGCAAGGATATCATCGTGCCCCTGAGAAAGATCGATGCGCTTCATCGCCATGGTGACTAACTGGCTGCCGGAGGCGGCAATGGCTTCCTGCATCACCCGGCTGCTGGTGTATTTCCCGGTGCCGGTAAATAAATGGGATGTAAATGTGGTATCTGCAATCGTCAGCATCATTAACCTCCTGCGATAGCCTGAAAAAGTAAAATCTGATCGCCGTCGCGGATAATATGTTCCGGCCAGCAGCCGCGGACAACAATAGTCTGATTGACCGCGACAGCCATACCCGCCGCCGGACGGCCGAGGGATGCCAGCAGTTCACTGACGGTGACAGGAGCATCAAAATTCATGACCTCGTCATTAACCGTTATGCGCATGCGGCTGCCTCCTGACACACAGGGCAACCGGTATCCCGCCGGAGTTGCAGTGTGCTCCAGCTTTGCTGTCTGCCGTCGAAGAGACGTAATTTTCCGTTCAGCGGGGAGGGTAATCCGGCCAGCAGTTTGATCGCTTCCAGCGCCTGGAGAGTGCCGATTACGCCGACAACCGGACCGAGAACACCGGCGGTGCGGCAGTTGCGTTCAGGAATGACATCATCCGGATACAGACAACAGTAACAGCCGTGCTCAAACGGTGGCTGCAACACCAGAAGTTGTCCGCTGAATCCGACCGCACTGCCGCTGACCAGGGTTTTTTGCTGCGTGACACAGGCGGCATTGATAGCATGGCGGGTCGCCATGTTATCGGTACAATCGAGGACAATATCCGCTGTCTGTACAATATGTTGCAGCGTTTCCCCGGTCTGGCGTTCGGTGATCACATTGAGTGTCAGTGCGGGATTCAGCGCCCGCAGACGCGCTGCTGCGGTACGGGCTTTATTGTCCGGCACATCGGCTTCGGTATATAAAATCTGACGCTGAAGATTGGAGAGATGCACTTCATCATCATCAATCAGTGTCAGCTCACCGACACCGGCCGCGGCCAGATACAGCGCCGCAGGTGAGCCGAGCCCGCCGAGGCCGGTGATCACCGCATGAGATCGTTTGAGTTTCAGCTGACCTTCCGGACCGATATCCTCCAGCAGCAACTGGCGGCTGTAGCGCATAAAGTCATGATCATTCAGCATGGTTAACCTCCTGATGCTCTGTGATTTCCCCGGTCAGTATCATCAGTTGCCGGGTGGCGGTCTGCCAGTCAGCGGCTTTGGTGATCGCACTGACCACCGCAATGCTGCCGACCCCGGTGGCAGCAACAGCAGGGGCACGATCAAGGGAAATACCGCCGATGGCGACCAGCGGGAAATCCGGTGTCGCGGCCACCTGGCGGGCTAAGTTTTCTAATCCCTGCGGGGAAGAAGGCATGATTTTGGTTTGTGTCGGGAAAATATGTCCCAGTGCGATATAGGAGGGATACAGCGCTTTGGCGCGCTGCAATTCCGTATCATCGTGAGTGGAAATCCCGAGACGCAGCCCGGCCTGCTGAATAGCCCGCAGGTCGGCAATATCCAGATCTTCCTGGCCGAGATGCACACCATAAGCACCGTGTTTTATCGCTGGGCGCCAGTAATCGTTGATAAACAGCCGCGCCTGATACTGTTTTCCCAGCGCGACGGCAGTGCGGATCTGCTCATCCACCTGTGCATCGGTTTTGTCTTTGATGCGTAACTGAATCGTCCGCACACCGTATGCCAGCAGCCGCTCAATCCACACCAGCGAATCCACCACCGGATACAGCCCTAATTTGTGTTCCGTCCGGGCAAACGGCGCGTCAGGCAGATTCATCGATACGCTCCTCTGCACTATGGTACAGCTCGCTGCCTTTGGCACGGAAGGCGTCAGACATCTCTTCCATCCCGGCGGCGTAGTCGCGGACTTCCTGTGAGATTTTCATTGAACAGAATTTCGGCCCGCACATTGAACAGAAATGCGCGACTTTGCCGGATGCCTGCGGCAGTGTTTCATCGTGGTAAGTCCGGGCGGTTTCCGGGTCCAGCGCCAGGTTGAACTGATCTTCCCAGCGGAATTCGAAACGTGCTTTTGACATCGCGTTATCGCGGATTTGGGCTCCCGGATGTCCCTTGGCAAGATCGGCAGCGTGCGCAGCGATTTTATAGGTGATAAGTCCTTGTTTAACATCTTCTTTATTCGGCAGGCCGAGATGCTCTTTCGGCGTGACATAGCAGAGCATCGCGCAACCGAACCAGCCGATCAGTGCCGCACCGATACCGGACGTGAAGTGGTCATAACCCGGCGCGATATCGGTAGTCAGCGGCCCCAGCGTGTAGAACGGTGCTTCGTGGCAATGATCCAGCTCTTCCGTCATGTTTTTGCGGATCATCTGCATCGGCACATGACCCGGGCCTTCAATCATCACCTGCACATCATATTCCCACGCGATTTTGGTCAGTTCGCCGAGGGTATGCAGTTCCGCAAACTGAGCTTCGTCGTTGGCATCCTGAATTGACCCCGGACGCAGGCCATCACCGAGAGACAGCGCCACATCATAGGCCGCACAGATTTCACAGATGTCACGAAAGTGCTGATACAGGAAGTTTTCCTGATGATGAGACAGGCACCATTTCGCCATAATCGAACCGCCGCGTGACACAATGCCGGTCAGGCGTTTTGCCGTCATCGGCACATAGCGCAGCAGGACACCTGCGTGAATAGTGAAGTAATCCACCCCTTGTTCCGCCTGCTCCAGCAGGGTATCGCGGAACATTTCCCAGGTCAGGTCTTCGGCAACACCGTTCACTTTTTCAAGAGCCTGATAGACCGGCACGGTACCGATAGGCACCGGACTGTTACGCAGTATCCATTCGCGGGTTTCGTGAATATAACGGCCGGTGGAGAGATCCATCACCGTATCGGCCCCCCAGCGGGTGGACCAGACCAGTTTTTCCACTTCCTCTTCAATGGAGGAGGTAACAGAAGAGTTACCGATATTGGCATTCACTTTCACCAGAAAATTACGGCCGATAATCATCGGTTCAGATTCAGGGTGGTTAATATTGGACGGAATAATGGCGCGTCCGGCGGCGACTTCATCGCGGACAAATTCCGGGGTGATGTTATCCGGCAGATTGGCGCCGAAATGCTGTCCCGGATGCTGTTGCAGCAGAACTTCGCCACGGATACGTTCACGTCCCATATTTTCGCGGATGGCGATAAATTCCATCTCCGGGGTAACAATCCCTTTCCGGGCATAATGCAGTTGTGTCACGCATTTTCCGGTTTTGGCTTTCAGCGGTGCCGGGCGGTTCGGGTAGCGCAGATGGTCAAGACCGTTATCGGCCAGCCGGTCACGGGTAAAATCAGAACTCAGCTGTATCACTGCTTCGGTATCGCCGCGCTCTGCGACCCATTGTTCACGCAGGCGGGCAAGACCGGCGCGGACATCCAGTTTCACCTGCGGGTCGCCATACGGCCCGGCGGTATCATAAACCGGTACCGGTTCATTCTCTTCATACTGCGGATTGGCCTTGTCTCCGCCGATCAGTGTGGGCGACAGGGCAATTTCCCGCATCGGCACACGAATATCCGGGCGGGAGCCGGTGAGATAAATACGGGACGAATTCGGGAAATTGACGCCTTTCAGCGTGCTGATATATTCCTCAGCCGCGTCGCGCTGCTCACGGCGGGTACGGGCTTTGGAGGGGGTAGCGGTTTCCGCGCCCGGGGAGAGATCAGTGGTATCAATACGTTGTTCACGGGACATAGCAAATTCCTTACAGTGAAACCGGCAACGCCGGAAGAAAAAGTGAGAAATTGCTTGTCTGGAGGTGCGTCAGGAGTAATGCGTGATAACCGGCTGTACACAACATCCGCATGGCGGCGGCTGAAAAACGGCGGTTAAAAAAGGAAAGATTACTCTTGTTCCCTTCGCGGGTACTAACCCGATCAGGTTCCGCGGATCCCGAATTAACGGTCTCAGCCCGATTTATCACAGGGATAAATGCTGGGCACTCCGACAAGAAAGATTTCAGTATAAGAAGCTGCCCGGAAACTACAACCTTTTTATAACATCATTTATTTACCTGAAGCGTTCCCGATCATTCCCCTCTGATAGTCAGCAGTTACACCGCAGCGGCCAAATATAAAAAAAATTAAATTAAAACTGATAATTTCCGGTCAGTTGCCGATGTTTTCTGTCGGCGTGCCTTATTACGGCATATAAGAAAAGATATTTGGTTATTTATTGGCCTTATTGATTGCTTTCTGCATCAGGAAAAAAAATGAATCTTAAAAATATGACGATCCGGGTCAGGTTATCTGTCACATTCGGTGTTCTGATCGCCATTCTGGCGCTGGTTTCCGGGATGGCGGTGATGAACCTGTACAAAGACAAGGAGATGTTCACGGATTACGTCAACGGGACATATGCACTTCAGGTTCAGGCGTATGAAGTCCGCCATGCAACGGAAGAGCGGGCGATCATGCTGCGGGATATGATCAATTCAACTGATAAGAAAGATAAAACAGAAGAACTGAACCGTTTTGAAGAAGAAGACGGGAAAGTGAGTGAAAGAACTCAGACACTGCTGGATATGGTTAATGAGTTCGGTATGGATCCGCAGGGATGGGACCTGCTTGATAAAATGATAGCGGATGAAAAACACTATGCCGCCGTGACCCGGGAAGTACTCGAACTGGATAAGCAGGGCCGTCATGAGGAGGCGATTGCGAAAATGATGGATGCGGAATATGCCGCATCGGATGCCTATATCCTGTCATTCCGTGCCAGCAGAGATCACGGCACTGAAACCGGTAATCAGCTTATTCAGCAGTTTAATACGAATTTTGAGCGTCAGAGCAACATTATTCTGGTGTTCGCACTGCTGGCATTAACGCTGGCGATTGTTTCCGGGGTGATGATTATCCGGAACCTGACCCGTGCGCTGGGTGCCGAACCCGCACAACTGAAAGAAGTGGCTGAACGTGTCGCTTCCGGTGATCTGTCGCCGTCCGATGAAACGTATCCGGTTCCGGAGGGCAGTGTGCTGAGTACTCTGAAAGCAATGCAGAGGAATCTGGCCGGTATCGTCGGCACAGTGCGTAATAACAGTGACAGTATTGTGACCGGGACAATGCAGATAACCAGCGGTAATGCGGATCTGAGTCAGCGGACGGAATCCCAGGCCAGCAGTCTGCAACAGACAGCGGCATCTATGGAGCAGTTATCTGCCACGGTGAAAAGCAGTGCGGAGATTGCCGCCAAAGCGAACATGATGGCAGCGGAAGCATCCGAAACGGCCCGTCACGGTGGAGAAAAAGTGGATCTGGTTATTCATGCCATGCAGGATATTTCACACTCTTCACGGACAATCACTGACATTATCGGCGTGATTGACTCCATCGCATTCCAGACCAATATTCTTGCGCTGAACGCGGCGGTGGAAGCCGCACGTGCCGGTGAACACGGGCGCGGTTTTGCTGTGGTATCCGGCGAAGTCCGGACACTGGCACAGCGGAGTGCACAGGCGGCCGGTGAAATAAAAAATCTGATTAATACCAGTGTTGAACAGGTGGACGCCGGCAGTAAACTGGTGGCAGAAGCCGGTGAGTCGATGCAGGTGATTGTCACTCAGACACAGAGCGTCAGCCAGATGATTGACGAGCTGACACTGGCGGCGAATGAGCAGTCTCAGGGTATTTCGCAGGTCGGGATTGCTGTGCAGCAGATTGATGAGGTCACACAGCAGAATGCCGCGCTGGTGGTTGAAAACGCGGCCGCAGCGGAAAGCCTGCATCAGCAGGCGGGGCAGCTCATGCAGGTCATGACGCAATTCAGACTGGGAAGCAGTGCTGCCTGAGCCGGCTGATACCCGCTGACGTATCTTCGGCTGCGGGTATTATATTTATCAGTGACGGGCAGGAAGATCAGCCGTTTATTGGGTTTAGCGACCACGTCAGCTGCATCCACCCCTGTTTTTCTGCCTCTGCCTGCAATACCGGGTCGGCGTTGACCGTCAGCACATCCGTGGCATAGCGGCACAGCGGTAAATCGTTGGCGGAATCGGTATAAAAAATCGTACGTTCCGGTAAAAACTGGCGAATATCCAAAAAGTTAGCCAGTTTTTCCACTTTGCCTTCACGGAAGGTGGTGATCCCCTGTAATGCGCCGGTGTAATGGTCATCTTTGATTTCCAGTTCGATACCAAACGCCAGATTCACCCCCAGCATCTTCGCCACCGGTTTGACAATAAAATCGGCGGTGGCGGAAATAATAATCACCGGTACGCCGTGTTCTTTGTAAAACGCGAGGGTTTTGATGGCATCCGGGTAGACCAGCGGGCGCACTTTGCTTTCGGTAAACTCAGCCACCCATTCATCAATCTGTGCAACGGTGGCATTACCCAACGCCTTAAGGCTGAAGGCCATATACGCAGCCATATCCAGCTTCCCGGCGCTGTAATCTGCCATCATCTGCTTATCTGCGGCAAAAAAGGCCGGATCAGTGATAATGCCTTTCTCCCACAGATAGTCTGTCCATAACAGGCTGCTGTCCGCAGCGATTAAGGTGTGATCGAGGTCGAAAACCGCTAATGTTGACATGACGTTCCTTTAATTAACTGACGGGGCAAGGGCGCGGATTTCATTTTTATTAAACATCAGCTCCAGCTGTGTGCCCTGTTCAAACAGCCGCTCAGAGGAGCGGTTCAGCAGATCCACGGTCAGTGCGCCCATTCCGGTATCCACCTGATAACGGATAATATTGCCCAGTAACTGACTGTCACGGATTGTACCTGAAACGGGACGGGAAATGTGTTCCCCGTACTGTCTTCCGGCCTCGCGGACATAAATGGACTCCGGGCGGATCGCCACAATACCGCTGAGATTCAGGCCGAGCAGGCTGTTGGCATTGTGTGCGTTCACCAGATTATAATGCCCCATAAAACGCGCGACAAACTCATTGGCGGGCTGGGTGTAGAGGTTTTCGGCGGTATCACTCTGCACGATTTCACCTTTGTTCATCAGGAAGATGCGGTCTGACATCAGCATCGCTTCTTCCTGGTCGTGAGTGACAAAAATCGTGGTCAGATTCAGTTCCCGCTGGATTTGGCGGATTTGCTGACGCAGATGTTTGCGGATTTGCGCATCCAGCGCGGAGAGCGGTTCATCCAGCAGCAGGATACGCGGTTTCATCACCAGCGCCCGTGCCAGTGCCACCCGCTGACGCTGGCCGCC
Organism: Morganella sp. BCCO 40_0007; assembly: GCF_032989665.1. Classification (NCBI taxonomy): domain Bacteria; kingdom Pseudomonadati; phylum Pseudomonadota; class Gammaproteobacteria; order Enterobacterales; family Morganellaceae; genus Morganella; species Morganella sp. BCCO 40_0007. Next base: position 26,546 of record NZ_JAVBIN010000019.1, read on the forward strand.
GGAAAGCTGATGCGGCAGATGCTGCTCTTTTCCTTTCAGACCCACCAGCTCAATCACTTCCGCAACGGCTTTGCGCTGTTCATTTTCCGGGATTTTCTGCATCTTCAGACCGAAAGCAATGTTGCGTTCGGTCGTCATATTCGGGAACAGCGCATAGCTCTGAAACACCATACCAATCTCCCGCTGCTGTGGCGGGGACAGTGTAATATCATGTTTATTCACATAAATTCTGCCATCATTAACAGGCTCCAGCCCGGCGAGACAGCGCAGCAGGGTGGATTTACCGCAGCCGCTCGGGCCGAGCAGGGTAATAAATTCCCCTTTGCTGACAGAAAAATTCAGACCGGAAAAGACCGGCGTGGCAGCAAAGGATTTTGTCAGGTTTTCAGCAATTACATAGCTCATCAGTGATTCCTCAGCGGCTTAAGCGTGTTGCGATCAGGGTCAGGATCAGGGTGAAAATAAAGTAGCTCATCACCAGGGCAGAGGTGAAATGCCCGCTGGTCTGACGCATGTTGTAGAGATAGATTTGCAGTGTTTCGTAACGGGTGCCGACCAGGATATTGGCAAACACAAACTCACCGAACAGGAAAGAGAACGCGATCAGCAATGACACCAGCAGCCCTTTGCGGATATTCGGCACCACCACCAGCAGAAATGCTTTAAAAGTACCTGCGCCGAGCAGATGAGCGGCATCCAGCAGGTCTTTCAGCGGCACGCCGTTCAGGCTGTTGGCCAGCGCCCGGTACATAAACGGCAGGGTGATGGTGAAATAGGTACCGATCAGAATCCACGGCGTACCGGCGATCGGCAGCGGTCCGTCAGCAAACAGTTGCAGCAATCCGACTGAGGAGACGACCGGTGGCACGGCAAACGGCAGAATAATCAGGATCTCCATCAGCCCTTTGAGCCGCGGGAAGTAATAAAATACGGCAAATACCAGCGGCAGGATCACCAGCGTGCTGAGAGCGAGTGTGACAAAACAGATAAACAGCGAGCGGCCGAATGCCGCGAGGAAACGCGGGTCCTGCCACAGCTTCAGATACCACTGTAACGTCAGGCCGTCCGGCAGCACCGTAGCGCCCCAGCGGGTGGAGAAGGAATACACCAGCGTCGCGATAATCGGTAACAGCAGCAGGATCACAATCAGGCTGAGCATGAATTTGTGATAACGCGCCATGGACGGCGGATTGAGTGTGAGATCAGCACTTGGCATGGTAACTCCGTTTCAGCAGCCAGTGATAGACAGCAGTGATGAATCCGAGGATAACCATCAGCAGGACAGAGAGTGCCGCCGCCATATTCGGTTCCAGGAACAGGTCGCCGGACACCAGGCTGGCGATACGGATGGTCACCATATTGTAGTTCCCGGTAGTCAGCGCATAGGTGGAGGCATAAGCGCCGGCGGCATTGGCAAACAGAATGATAAACGTGCCGAGCAGTGCCGGAGAGAGCACCGGCAGCGCGATATAACGCCAGTAGGCGAGGCGTCCGGCTCCCATGGTTTTGGCGGCATCTTCCCATTCCGGTTTCAGGGCATCAAAGGCCGGATAGAGCAGCAGAATTCCCAGCGGGATCTGAAAATAGAGGTAAATCAGCATCAGTCCGGAAGCGCTGTAGAGATTGAAATCCTCAATTATCCCCCAGGCTTTCAGTTGCAGGGTGATAGCGCCGTTGACGCCGAGAATAATAATAAAGGCAAACGCCAGCGGCACACCGCTGAAATTGCCGGTCATGTTGGTGAAAGCAATCAGCCAGCGGCGCGGACGCGGCGGGGCGTGCTGTAAGGAAGCGGCGAACAGCGTCGCGAGGAGAAGCCCGCCGACCGCCGATATCCCGGAAATCCACAGCGTGTTTTCAAAGGACTGAATATAAAAAGGGCTGCTGAAGATTTCGGTGAAATTCGCCAATGACCAGGCATCTTCATACACGAAGCTGTTGATAATCACCCATAACATCGGCGCAAGCTGGAAAAGCGCGAACAGCAGCGCGGCAGGGAGCAGTAACAGCATCGGTTTCAGCGGCAGACGGCGTGACAGAGAGCGGGCATGTTGCTTACTTTTCATCGCGGTCAGCTCCGGCAGAATATCAGCCATGGTATGTCTCCCGCAGCAGACGCGGCGCAGCGGCTTTATTGTGTCCGCTCAGGCCGAGCAACCGGCAGACAGTACCGCACAGTTGTGTCTGCTGCACCGGGAGGTCTGCTTCGTGAGAGAATGCATCACCAACAACAAACAGCGGCACCGCACGCTCTTCATCCAGAATTCCGCCGTGGGAGCGATCATTATTCATACCGTGATCACTGGTCACCAGCACCTGATAACCCGCTTCACGCCATGCAGGCAGATACGCGGAGAGCAGACCGTCTGCACGGCGGGCACTGTTGCGGTACTGCTGTGAATCACCGCCGAATTTATGACCGGCATCATCAATATTCATCGGGTGAATAAGCAGGAAGTCGGGGTGGTATTGACGGCGTAAATATTCCGCATCGAGAAATAAATGATCGTCCGGATAGTGATCCGCCTGATAAAAACAGCCGTGTTGTATTGCCAGCGAATCATCATGAGTGAATCGGTCACGGACGGCATCAAACGGCGCACGGTTATACAGCTCACTGACCCAGTGATACGCCGCAGCCGCGGTGGTTTTTCCGGCTTTTTGTGCGAGGGAGAAAATACTCTCGTTGTGTGACAGACGCACCACCTGATTGTGCACCACGCCGCTGTCAACCGGACGCACGCCGGTCAGAATACATTCATACAGCGGGCGGGAGAGTGAGGGCAGTTCACAGTTCAGGCTGTACAGAGTGGCGTCCCCGGATTCGGCTAACCCCTGCATAAAGCCCATGCAATCATGGGCTGTGCGGTAGTTTAGGCCATCCAGAACAACCAGGATAACTGGGTTATTCATTGTCATTCCGTTAATTCATGTTGATGATAACGTTTTGCTGCCACAGCTTCGGCAACTGGCGGGAGGTTTTTTCCCATCCGTCAAAATCGGTAATCGGTTTGGCGTTGCTGTACTGGGATTCCGGCAGCAGTTTGGCTTTGATATCGTCCGGCAACGTCAGATGTGCAGCGCGGATAGGGCGGGCATAGCCTTCAGCCAGGTTGAGTTGTCCTTTATCACTGAAGATAAATTCACGGGCCAGTTTGGCGGCGTTCGGGTTCTTCGCATATTTGTTGATAATCGTGGTGTAACCGGAGGTGACTGAACCGTCAGACGGGATCACCACGGTAAAGCGTTTGGCATCAATCTGGTCGCGGTAGTTAAGGGCGTTGAAATCCCACATTACCGCCACTTCCACTTCGCCTTTTTCCAGGTTTGCCACGCTCGGGTCATTCAGGGATAAACGTTTTTGTTTGGCGAGGTCAGCAAATAATTCAATCGCAGGCTGAATATTGGTTTCATTACCGCCGAGGGCAAAGGCTGCGGAAAGGACACCGCTGTTGGCCTGTGCTGCGATACCGACATCACCGATAGTCACACGGTAGTTACCGCTGCGCAGATCGGCCCAGCTTTTCGGTTGTTCTTTGACAAGGTCATTATTGATGATGAATGCAATGGTGCCGGTATAGGCCAGTGCCCAGTTGCCGTCTTTATCTTTTGCCCAGTCCGGGATCTGATCCCAGGTGGTCGGTTTGTAAGGCTGCACCACATCTTTCTGTACGGCGACAGGGCCGAAAGCGGCACCCACATCCCCGATATCCGCAGTGGCATTCGTTTTTTCAGCGGCGAATTTGGCAATTTCCTGAGCGGAGCTCATATCGGTATCCTGATGGCGGATGCCGTAGAGCTTTTCAAGATCAGCCCAGGTGCCTTTCCAGTTAGCCCAGGTATCCGGCATCCCGACACTGTAAACCACGCCCTCTTTTTTGGCTGCGGCAATCAGTTCTTCAGGAATGGTATTTTGCCCGGCAGAAAAAGCAGAGAAAGAGGCAGTAACCGCTGCGGCGGTCAGTACTAGTTTGGCAGAAGGAAAGCGTGTCATAAAACCCTCGTCAGTTAACTGATTCAGTATCAGTGGTGTGGCTAGGGTATGACGCGTTTGTGACAGGCAACTGACATCGGTGTGACACTTTTCTGACAGCCGGGTGACACGGAAAAACATCCCCCGTTCTGCTGAGTATTCTCCCGGCAAAGGGAGTATGATTTAATCCATTATTATTTCATTAACATGATGTCTCTATTATGCAGCAGATTTTAACAGGCAATGAAACCGGCTACTGGGTGATCAGCGCGGATAACCGCGTCTGGCTGCCGGAAGGACAACTGCCGGAGGGCAGTGCGGCACAATGGATGCTGACCGGGAAACCGGCCGTACGTATCGGGGAGTGGCAGGGATTACCTGTCTGGCTTATCCGCGAAAAAATGCGTTCTGATATGTGTTCCCCACGCATTATTGCCGCAGAGAATGATGACCTCTTCAAAATGGCCGGACGCGGCGTGCAGCTGGCGGAATTTTACCGCTCGCACCGCTATTGCGGCTATTGCGGCGCAGCCATGAAATACAGTGCAAGTGAGTGGGCGTGTCTGTGTGACAGCTGCCGCGAACGTTACTATCCGCAGATAGCGCCGTGTATTATTGTCGGCATCCGCCGTCATGACTCTATTCTGCTGGCACAGCACCGCCGCCACAAAAGCGCGCCGCTGTTTACCGTGCTCGCCGGGTTTGTCGAAGTCGGTGAGACCCTGGAAGAAGCCGTTGCCCGTGAGGTGATGGAAGAGAGCCGGATTGAGATTCAGAATATCCGTTATGTCTCCTCGCAGCCGTGGCCGTTCCCGCACTCGCTGATGATGGGATTCCTGGCGGATTACGCGGACGGTGAAATTCATCACGATCCGTCAGAGCTGCTCAGCGCAGACTGGTACCGGTATGATAATCTGCCGGTTATTCCGCCGCCGGATACCATCGCCCGCCGTCTGATTGAAGATACCGTCGCATTGTGCCGTCAGGATGACGAAGACGCGTAACACCGCCCTGACCCCGGACGACAGGCGTGTTACAATGGGTTTTATTCAGGACGTCAATACGTTACGCGGCCAACAACTTTTTGGAGTCTGTCATGAGTGAACTGAAAAACGACCGCTATCTGCGGGCATTACTGCGTCAGCCGGTGGATGTAACCCCTGTGTGGATGATGCGTCAGGCCGGGCGTTATCTGCCTGAATATAAAGCCACCCGCGAACAGGCGGGGGATTTTATGGCACTGTGTAAAAACACCGAACTGGCCTGTGAAGTCACCCTGCAACCGCTGCGTCGTTTCCCGCTGGATGCGGCAATTCTCTTTTCCGATATTCTCACTATTCCGGATGCAATGGGTCTCGGGCTCTATTTTGAAACCGGAGAAGGGCCGCGTTTTGTCGATCCGATCCAGAATGCCCGCGATGTTGAAAAACTGCCGGTACCGGACCCGGAGCAGGAACTCGGCTATGTCATGAATGCCGTACGCGCCATCCGCAAAGCCCTGAACGGCGATGTGCCGCTGATCGGTTTCTCCGGCAGTCCGTGGACTCTGGCTACTTATATGGTGGAAGGCGGCAGCAGTAAAGCGTTCACCAAAATCAAAAAAATGATGTACGCCGAACCGCAGACCCTGCATCTGCTGCTGGATAAACTGGCAGACAGCGTGATCCTCTATCTCAACGCGCAGATTAAAGCCGGTGCACAATCCGTGATGATTTTCGACACCTGGGGCGGGGTACTGACCGGGCGTGACTACCGTGAGTTTTCACTCAATTACATGCACAAAATTGTCGATGGTCTGATCCGTGAAAATGACGGGCGCCGTGTGCCGGTTACGCTGTTCACCAAAGGCGGCGGACAGTGGCTGGAAGCGATGACGGAAACCGGCTGTGATGCTCTGGGACTGGACTGGACCACGGATATCGCGGATGCCCGCCGCCGGGTCGGTAATAAAGTGGCCTTACAGGGTAATATGGACCCGTCCATGCTTTATGCACCGCCTGCCCGCATTGAAGCGGAAGTGGCATCTATCCTGGCCGGGTTCGGGCAGGGCGAAGGCCATGTGTTCAACCTCGGACACGGCATCCACCAGGATGTTCCGCCTGAGCATGCCGGCGCATTCACTGAGGCTGTTCACCGCCTGTCAGCCAAATACCATCAGGGCTGATCACTGACAGATAACGGAGGTCACCATGACAGCCATTGACACCCGCGCCCTGAAAGCCCGGCAGACGGAACTGGCACAACAGGTCAGTCTGCAGGATGTGCCTCTCAGTCCCCGCTATATTGCGGGGGTGGATGTCGGCTTTGAGGACGGGGGAAATGTCACACGGGCTGCCGTGGTGATCCTCACCTGGCCTGAGCTGGAGGTGGCGGAGTATCAGACCGCCCGCATCCCCACACAACTGCCCTATATTCCGGGGCTGCTCTCCTTCCGTGAAATTCCCGCTGCACTTGCCGCCTGGGAAAAGCTGACCTTAAAACCTGATCTGGTGCTGGTGGACGGCCAGGGGCGTGCTCATCCGCGCCGTCTCGGCGTCGCCGGGCATCTCGGGGTACTGCTGGATTTGCCTGCGATTGGTGTTGCCAAGAGCCGGTTATGCGGCACGTTTGAACCGCTGGCGGAAGAGGCCGGGGCACAGTCGCTGCTGACAGACAAAGGTGAGCCGCTCGGCTGGGTCTGGCGCAGCAAAAATCGTTGTAACCCGCTGTTTATTTCACCGGGTCATCATATGAGTATTGATACCGCGCTGACCTGGGTAAAAGCCCTGACACGCGGCTATCGCCTGCCTGAACCGACCCGCTGGGCTGATGGCATTGCCTCAAATCGAACGTTTTTTGTCCGGTTGAAGCAGAAATTTCCCGATTTTCCACGTAAAGATGTGGATATCACGGATTTTCAGGTAAACTGCGGCTCACGTCAGAGTAACGAGTAAAGCGGAATGTTAAAGAACCCGATCCATTTACGGCTGGAAAAACTGGAGAGCTGGCAGCATCTCACCTTCGCGGCATGTCTGTGCGAGAGAATGTACCCGAATTATGCCGTTTTCTGTCAGCAGACCGGGTTTACCGATCCGTCGCTTTACCGGCGTATTCTGGATCTCATCTGGGAAATCCTGACGGTCAAAGACGCAAAAGTGAACTTTGATAATCAGCTGGAAAAGCTGGAAGATGTCATCCCTGATGCAGATAACTATGATATTTACGGTGTGTATCCGGCGATTGATGCCTGTGCGGCACTCAGTGAGCTTATCCATACCCGCCTGAGCGGGGAAACACTGGAACATGCTATTGCGGTCAGTGAGATTTCAGTCGGCACTGTCGCCGTACTGGAAATGACACATGCCGGACGCGAAATGTCCGATGACGAATTAAATGAATTGTCCGCTGTTGAAGAAGAGTGGGACATTCAGTGGGAAATTTTCCGCTTATTGGCCGCCTGCGAAGAGCGCGATATTGAGTTGATAAAAGGCTTGAAATCCGATCTCCGTGATGCGGGGATCAGCAATATTGGTGTTAGTTTAGGCGATTAAATCAAAAAACGTGATTTAAGCCTATAAATGCCGGTGTTAAAGGCTTCACAATTGCCCCGTCTCTGGTCTACAGTGGGGGGCGAAAAGAAGTGGCTATCGGGGCGCGTGTATCAGGGCTGTCAAATGGCACATCCGACGCACTCGATGCTTTGCAAACGATAAACACACTGTAAGGATATTTTATGAATAAGACTCAATTGATTGATGCTATCGCAGAAAAAGCAGAGCTGTCTAAAGCACAAGCTAAAGCAGCGCTGGAATCAACTCTGGCTGCCATCACTGACTCTCTGAAAGAAGGCGATGCTGTACAATTAGTTGGCTTCGGTACTTTTAAAGTTAACCATCGTGCAGAGCGTACTGGCCGTAACCCGCAGACCGGTAAAGAAATCAAAATTGCAGCAGCAAACGTGCCTGCTTTCACTGCCGGTAAAGCACTGAAAGACGCAGTAAAATAATTGCGTTGCAAAAACAGATTGATAGAGGGGGATTTCGTCCCCTTTTGTTGATCAGACAGGGGCTGCTTGCACTGGGCTTTGGCTCATTGCTCAGCGCCTGCTCTGTTCAGCCTGATTTTCCTCCCTTCAGCGCATCCGGTTATATCGCGGATGACGGCGCTGTCAGAATGTGGCGTCTCAACGCCGATAATCAGCCCCGTGTCCTGATGAGTGTCTTCAGTCCCTATCACAGCGGACAACAAACCGTCGTCACCGTTTATGAATACCGCAGAGGCCAGCTCTGGCAGATCCGTTCAGAATATCTGGGCGATAACGGCTTTTCCGAGCAGTTACGGCTGGATCACGAAGGCAATGCTATCTTTATGCAGCGTGAAAAAGACGGCCATAAATCTCCGCTGACAGCAGATGAAATCACGCGGATGACCTTTGTGGCAGGCAGACAACTGACGCTGAACAGCGCGCTGGTGATTGGTGATATCCGTCTGAAGCAGGGACAGTGGCGTGACAGCTATGTCACGGATTGTCAGGGTAACAAATCGTATATTGAATTTGATGCGAAAACAGAACAGTTTCTGGCGAAGCGTCAGCGCAGCAGCGCATCACCTATTTATATTGCATGGCTGGATTCACCGGAAGGACGGGAAATTCTGCTGGCGGCAAATGATAACTTCTGTAAATGGGAACCTACGGAAGATTCGCTGTAAATCTCCCGCAGGTTATTAACGCTGTTTACTTATTCAGGCGGGCAATAGCCCGGTAACCGATATCACTGCGGCAAAACGCATCATTCCAGTGAATGTGTTGTAGTGCGGCATAAGCCTGTTTCTGTGCCTGAGCAATATCCTCACCCAATGCCGTCACACACAATACCCGGCCACCATCAGTCACTACGGCGCCATTTTTCAGTGCTGTCCCGGCCTGGAAGACTTTGCAGTTTGCTTCCTGAATATCAAGACCTTCAATAACATCACCTTTGCGGTACTCACCCGGATAACCACCGGCTGCCATGACCACACCGAGTGCCGGACGCGGGTCCCACTGCGACTTTTTACCGGCCAGTTTCCCTTGCGCACCGGCCAGACAGAGCTCAACCAAATCTGACTGTAACCGCATCATGATCGGCTGGGTTTCCGGATCACCAAAGCGGCAGTTGAATTCGATAACTTTCGGTTCACCCTGTTCATCAATCATCAGCCCTGCATATAAAAAGCCCTGATAGGTATGACCTTCTGCTGCCATGCCTTCAACCGTCGGGTAAATCACTTTCTCCATCACACGCTGATGAACGGCATCGGTCACCACCGGTGCCGGGGAGTAAGCGCCCATGCCGCCGGTGTTCGGCCCGGTGTCATTGTCACCGACCCGTTTGTGATCCTGGCTGGTTGCCATCGGTACCACATTTTTACCGTCCACCATGACGATAAAACTGGCTTCCTCGCCGGTCAGGAACTCTTCAATCACAATACGGTGTCCGGCATCGCCGAAAGCATTGCCGGCCAGCATGTCATGTACCGCGTCCTGTGCTTCTTTCAGGGTCATGGCGACGATCACACCTTTACCGGCCGCCAGGCCGTCAGCTTTGATCACCACCGGCGCACCGGTTTTGTCCAGATAAGCGAGTGCCGGTTCAACCTCAGTAAAGTTCTGATAGTCTGCCGTCGGGATGTGGTGACGCGCCAGAAAATCTTTGGTGAATGCTTTGGAACCTTCCAGTTGTGCGGCACCTTTTGACGGGCCGAAGATTGTCAGACCCGCAGCATTGAATGCATCAACCACACCCAGCACCAGCGGGGCTTCCGGGCCGACAATGGTCAGGCCGATATTATTGGCGCGGGCAAACGCGACAAGCCCGTCAATATCTGTCGCACTGATATCCACATTGGTCAGATTCGGTTCCTGTGCGGTACCGGCGTTACCGGGCGCGACATAGACATTTTTTGCCAGCGGGGATTGGGCGGCTTTCCAGGCCAGCGCGTGCTCCCGTCCGCCATTACCGATAATCAGGATATTCATAAGTCAGCTCCGGGTATTAATGACGGAAATGGCGCATGCCGGTGAAAATCATCGCGATATTGTGTTCATCCGCTGCCGCAATGACTTCATCATCACGGATAGAACCGCCCGGCTGGATCACACAGGTAATGCCGACAGCGGCTGCCGCATCAATACCATCGCGGAACGGGAAGAACGCATCGGATGCCATGGCGCATCCCGCCACTTCCAGTCCTTCGTCACCGGCTTTGATCCCGGCAATCTTCGCGGAGTAAACCCGGCTCATCTGTCCGGCACCCACGCCGATAGTCATATTATTCTTAGCGTAAACAATGGCATTGGATTTAACGAACTTCGCCACTTTCCAGCAGAACAGCGCATCTTTCAGTTCTTTCTCTGTCGGCTGACGTTTGCTGACCACTTTCAGATCGTTATCACTGACCATCCCGAGATCGCGATCCTGCACCAGCAGGCCGCCGTTCACCCGTTTGAAATCAAGGGCTGCAACCGGATGCTGCCACTGACCGCAGGTCAGCACGCGGACATTCTGTTTGGCGGCGAGTACCGGCAGGGCGTCTGCCGCGACGGACGGGGCAATAATCACTTCCACAAACTGACGTTCGGTAATTTCTGCTGCTGTTTTGGCATCCAGCTCGCGGTTAAAAGCAATAATGCCGCCGAATGCGGAGGTCGGGTCAGTTTTAAAGGCGTTGTCATAAGCGGTCAGTAAGGTATCAGCAACAGCCACACCACATGGGTTGGCGTGCTTGACGATCACACAGGCCGGCTTATCAAACTGTTTAACACATTCAAGTGCGGCATCAGTATCAGCGATATTATTATAAGAGAGGGCTTTACCCTGTAGCTGTACGGCAGTACTGATGGATGCTTCCTGAATATTCTCTTCTATATAGAAAGCGGCATTCTGATGACTGTTTTCGCCGTAACGCATATCCTGCTTTTTAATAAAGTTGAGATTCAGGGTACGCGGGAACTGACCGGAAGGCTGACTGGTATCGCCGAAGTACGGTTTTACCTTCTGACCGAAATAGTTGGCGATCATACTGTCATAGGCTGCGGTATGCTCAAAGGCTTTGATCGCGAGATCAAAACGGGTATCGAAACTCAGGCTGTTTTGCCCGGCATCCATCTCGGCAATGATATTGCTGTAGTCACTGCTTTTTACCACAATCGCCACATCTTTATGGTTCTTCGCGGCGGAGCGCACCATGGTCGGGCCGCCGATATCGATATTTTCAACCGCGTCTTCCAATGTGCAGCCGGGTTTTGCCACCGTTTCCGCAAACGGATAGAGATTCACAACCACCATGTCGATAGCAGAGATCTGATGCTTTGCCATAATCTCATCATCCGTGCCGCGGCGGCCGAGTATTCCGCCGTGTACTTTCGGATGCAGGGTTTTGACGCGTCCGTCCATCATTTCCGGAAAGCCGGTGTAATCGGAGACTTCAGTCACCGGCAAACCGGCGTCAGCCAGCAGGCGGGCAGTACCGCCGGTTGATAACAATTCAACACCACGGGCGGAAAGTGCCTGAGCAAATTCAGTGATGCCGGTTTTGTCAGAGACACTGAGCAGGGCGCGACGGATTGGGCGAAGCTGTTGCATGAGTTTGGATCCCTTGAATTCAACGAATAGATGACAATAGGTTGCAGGTGAAATCGGTGTATCTCATAAGATTTCAAAACCCGGAGTAAAAAGCAACGGTACACGAATGCAGCAGATTGTAACGCAAACGTTTGCGTGATGCTTGTGAATTTTGTGATTTTTTACTGTCTGTGGATAACTTTGTGCGTAACCCGGTATAAACAGGGGTTTTGCTGGGGAATGCAGCAAACAGTCAGAAAATCGAAAATTAACACTTGTCTTCTGAAAGCGACTCCCTATAATGCACCTCCACTGACACGGAACAACGCGGTAACACGCGGTCCGGCAGGAAAAAAGAGAACGGCGGATAAGAAATTATTGCTTGACTCGAAGGGGCTGGAAACGTAATATACGCAGCCTCGCAACAACGCAGAAGACCGGCAACGGCAGCGAATGT